>CAYSTY010000004.1:0-33554 GCA_964433685.1 uncultured Actinomycetota bacterium
AGCTCGACCTCCTCGTCCTCGTCACCGCCGCCGAGGGCCTCGTGGGCGAGCTTGATGGCCGCGAGGGCCACCTCGACCAGGTCGAACTCGTCGGTCAGCGACCCGACCACCACGCGGAACCGGTCGAGCGCCGCGCCGTCGTCGTCGGACGCCTCGAGGAGCGTCTCGCGCACCGCCGCACGGGTGAGCTCCAGCCGTCGCGCCTTGAGATCGGCGACGGTGGGGACCTTGTCGACCTCCATCCGGGTCCGGGTGTGCTTCTCGATCGCCTTCAGCAGCCGGTGCTGTCGCGGTTCGACCAGCGTGATGGCGACGCCTTCACGGCCGGCCCGTCCGACCCGGCCGATGCGGTGGGTGTAGGCCTCCGGTGCGGACGGGACGTCGTAGTTGACCACGTGGGAGAGGTGGTCGACGTCGATGCCGCGGGCGGCCACGTCGGTGGCGACCACGAGGTCGGCGGTCTCGGCACGCAGCCGATCCATGACCCGGTCGCGCTGCTCCTGGCTCATCCCGCCGTGGAGCGCCTCGGCGCGGTAGCCACGACCGTTCATGGTCTCGGCGAGCTCGTCGACCTCGTTGCGGGTGCGGCAGAACACCAGCGTCGCGACCGGCGCCTCGACGTCGAGGATGCGGCCGAGCGCCGCGGGCTTGTGCGCCCGGGCGACCACGTACGCGGTCTGGCGGATCCTGGGCGACTCGCCCGCGAGCACGTCCTCGCGTCCGAGCGTGATGCGGACCGGGTCGTGGAGGTGGGTCCGGGCGAGCTTGCCGATGCGGCCGGGCATGGTCGCCGAGAACAGCATGGTGCGGTGGTGCTCGGGCGTGGCGGTGAGGATCGCCTCGAGGTCCTCCGCGAAGCCCATGTCGAGCATCTCGTCGGCCTCGTCGAGGACGACGTCGGCGATGTTGCTCAGGTCCAGCGTCCCGCGGCTGAGGTGGTCGAGCGCGCGGCCGGGCGTGGCGACCACGACGTCGACGCCCCGGTCGAGCTCCTTGAGCTGGCGGCCGATCGGCTGGCCGCCGTAGATCGGCAGCACCCGGGCGTCGAGCCCGCGGCCGTAGCGGTGGAAGGCCTGCGAGACCTGCATCGCCAGCTCGCGCGTCGGTACCAGCACGAGCGCCTGCGGCAGCTGGCCGCGCTCGGCGGCGGCGGGCAGCTCGTGGAGGACCGGCAGCGCGAACGCCGCGGTCTTCCCGGTCCCCGTCGCGGCCTGGCCGAGCAGGTCACGGCCCTCGAGCAGCGGGGGGATGGCCTCTCGCTGGATCGGGGTCGGCTCCTCGTACCCGAGACCCTCCAGCGCCGCGATCAGCTCGGGGCGCAGCCCGAGGTCCTCGAAGCGGGTGTCGCCGGCCGCGGACGCCTGCGTGTCGGTGTCATCGCTCACGTCAGCTCCACGCCCGCGGCGCGCTCGACCAGCCGCACGAGCTCGGTGTGATCCGCGTCCGGACCGAGCTCCGTGGCGGCCGCACCCGTCAGGTCCTCGATGAGTGCCAGCACGGGTCCGTCCAGTTCCACACGACGTAGGACGTCACCGGCGAGGCGGACGTCCTTGGCCAACAGCGACAGCGCGAACGTCGGCGTGAACGCACGGGTCAGCACGTGCTGCGGCAGGAGCACCTCGGTCGCCATGCTCCTCCCGGAGCTGCGGTTGATGACCTCGAGCGCGAGCGATGCCGACACCCCGGCGGTCGTCAACGCCACCAGCCCCTCGGCCGCGCTCCACAGGTTGGCGGCCAGCATCGCGTTGTTGACCGCCTTGGTGGTGTGCCCGGCCCCGAGCGGCCCGACGTGCACGACGTGCTGCCCCACCGCGTCGAGGCACCACCGCACGTCCTCGAGCACCGCGCCGTCACCGCCGACCATCACCGTCAAGCTCCCGGCTTCGGCGCCATCGGTCCCGCCCGAGACCGGCGCGTCGAGGTAGGCGATGCCGCGGTCGCCGAGCTCGGCGGCGACGTCCAGCGATGCCACGGGATCACCCGAGGTGTGGTCGATCCACGTCGTACCTGCGGCGAGCAGCGGCGCCAGCCGACCCGCCACGTCTGCCACCTCGGCGGTCGTGGGCAGGCAGGTCGCGATGACGTCGCAACCCGCGAGGTCGCCGAGGTCACCCACGGCGACGGTGCCGTGCTCGGCGGCGTGGCGTTCGGCCACCTCGGTGGTGCGGTTCCACACCTTCGTGGGCGTGACCGCCGCGAGGTTGGCCGCCATGGGCCGCCCCATGGCGCCGAGACCGACGAACCCGATCACGCGGCGTCCACCTCGGCCGGGTCGGTCCAGGTCACCGTCGAGCCCACGTCCACGCCGAGGTCCGCCAGCGCCCCCTGGTTGACCTCGAGCGCGGCGTCGTACTCACCGTCGGGGTCGTAGGTCGGGCAGGGATCCTCGGTGCAGGGGTCCATCTGGGCGATCGACACGACCTCGCCGTCGAGGATGTAGGCGATGTCGAGCGGGACGAGGGTGTTCTTCATCCAGAACCCACCCGTGCTGGGCTCGTCGAAGAGGAACAGCATCCCGACCCCGTCGGGCAGGTCCTCGACGTCCATCAGACCCTGCTGACGCTGCTGCGCGTCCGACGCCACCTTGACCAGCACGTCGTGCTCGTCGTCGAGCGTCACGGTCGACTCCGGCCAGCCGTCGACGGCGTCCAGCAGCGCCGGGACCTCACCCGCAGCGCCCGTGGTCACGTCGCTGGCGGGCTCGGCGCTCGTGGCCACGTCGTCCGACGGCGCCGCGTCGGTCACGCCGGGCACGTCCGGGAGCGGCTTGGCGTCGGTGTCCTGAGGATCGTCACCGACGTCGATGTCGTCGACGGGTGGCGCAGCCGTCAGAGCGTCCTCGTCGTCGCCCGAGCAGGCGGCGAGCAGGAGCGTGGCCGCGGCCGCAGCTGCGAGGCTGCGACGCAGGCGCGGGCGACGTGCGGGGACCGTGGTGGAGGCAGGTGATGTACGCATGGCACGACGCTACCCCGCAGCCGGCTCGGAGGCGTCCCCGGCGGGACCTACCCTCCGCCCGTCGTCGTCCCGAGGTTCGCCGTGCCCGCCCTCAGCGCCCCGACCGTCGCCAGGCTCGACCACCGGCTCGCGCGTGAGCAGGTCGACCGCCGCCTGCCCTCCCTCGTCGCGGGCCTGGTCCGCGACGGGGAGCTGGTCTGGCAGGGGGCGGCGGGGGAGGTCGACGGCACCCGGCCCGACGCCGACACCCAGTACCGCATCGGGTCGATCACCAAGACCCTGGTCGCGGTCTGCGTGCTGCGGCTGCGCGACGAGGGCCTGGTGTCCCTGGAGGAACCGGCGACCGCCTACGTCGACGACGCCCCGACCGGTGGGGCCACGGTGGCGCAGCTGCTCGGCCACGGCGCCGGACTGTCGGCCGAGACCCGCGCCCCGTGGTGGGAGCGCAGCGATGGCGTGCCGTGGGCGGAGCTGGCGGAGCGGCTCGCGCCGGCAGCGCTGCCGCCGGGCCGGCGCTTCCACTACTCGAACGTGGGGTACGCGGTCCTCGGTGAGCTGCTCGCGCGGCTCCGCGGCGCGCCGTGGGACGAGGTCGTGCGCGACGAGATCCTCGTCCCGCTCGGCATGACCCGGACGACCACCCGCCCGCAGGCGCCCGCCGCGACCGGCTACGCGGTCCACCCGTGGGCGGACGTCCTGCTCCGTGAGCCGGAGCACGACGCGGGCGCGATGGCACCCGCCGGACAGCTGTGGTCGACCATCGACGACCTCGCCACCTGGGCCGCGTTCCTCGGCGGACGTACCGAGGGTGTGCTCGACCCGGACACGCTCGCCGAGGCCAGCCGCCCGCTGGTCGTCGACGACCGTCCCGGCCAGCCGTGGACGGCGGCACACGGGCTGGGCGTCCAGGTCTGGAACCGGAGCGGGGCGCGCTCGATCGGCCACGGCGGCTCGATGCCGGGCTTCCTCGCCACGGTCCAGGTGGAGACCGACGGGGGTGACGGGGTCGTGCTGGCGACCAACACCACCTCGGGGCTGTCCGGCACGGTCGCGACCGACCTGCTCGACCTGCTCGGCGAGCACGAACCGCGTCCCGCGACCGTGTGGCGGCCCACCGCGACCTCGGTGCTGGACCTCGTGGGGTTGTGGTACTGGGGGCCGACGCCGCTGGTCCTGCGCGCCACCGGCGACGGGTTGGACCTCGCGCCGGTGCCGGCCGGGCCGGGACGCGCATCGCCGTTCACGCCCGCCGGCGAGGACACCTGGGTCGGCACGGAGGGCTACTACGCCGGCGAGACCCTCCGCGTGCTCCGGGGGTCCGACGGCACGCCGCGGCAGCTCGACCTCGCCTCGTTCGTGCTCACCCGCACCCCGTACGACCCCGGGGCCGACGTCCCCGGCGGTGTCGACGCCACCGGCTGGCACGTCCCCGGCCCGAGCTCGCAGCCCGGGCCGAGGTAGGCCGGTTCAGCGGAAGGCTGCGATCCCCGTCAGGGCCTGCCCGAGGATCAGGGTGTGGATCTCGTGCGTGCCCTCGTAGGTGTAGACCGACTCCAGGTTGGCCGCGTGCCGCATGATCGGGTACTCGCCGGTGATGCCGTTGGCGCCGTGGACGCCACGTGACAGTCGAGCGACCTCGAGGGCGGTGCGGACGTTGTCGAGCTTGCCGAAGCTGACCAGCTGCGGGGCGAGCTCACCCTCGTCCTTCATGCGGCCGAGGTGCAGGGCGACCAGCGTCGCCTTGTTCACCGCCAGCATCATCTCGACCAGCTTCTGCTGGGTGAGCTGGAACCCGGCGATCGGCTGGCCGAACTGCGGCCGCTTCAACGAGTAGTCCAGGGCCGACTCGTAGCAGGCGCGGGCGGCCCCGGCGGCACCCCACAGGATCCCGTAGCGGGCCTCGTTGAGGCACGACAGCGGGCCGCGCATCCCCTCGACGCCGGGCAGCACCGCGTCGCCGGGCAGTCGCACGTCCTCCATCACCAGCTCGGAGGTCACCGATGCGCGCAGCGACAGCTTCTGCTTGACCTCGTTGGTGCTGAACCCGGGCGTGTCGGTCGGGACCACGAACCCGCGGACGCGGCCGTCGGCGGAGGTGTCGCGTGCCCACACCACCGCCACGTCGGCGATGCCGCCGTTGGTGATCCACATCTTGGCGCCGTTGAGCACCCAGTCGTCGCCGTCACGACGGGCCGTGGTGGTCATGCTCGAGGGGTCCGAGCCGGAGTCGTGCTCGGTCAGTCCGAAGCAGCCGATCGACTCGCCCTTGGCCATGCCGGGCAGCCAACGCTGCTTGTGGTCCTCGCTGCCGTAGGCCCAGATGGGGAACATCGCCAGCGAACCCTGGACGGACACGAAGCTGCGGAAGCCGCTGTCGCCCGCTTCGAGCTCGAGGCAGGCCAGCCCGTACTGCGTCGCGGAGGCGCCGGCGCAGCCGTACCCGTCGAGGTGCATCCCGAGCAGCCCCATCGCGCCCATCTCGGTGGCCATCTCGCGCGGGAAGACGCCCTCGTCGTACCAGGTGCCGATGTCGGGTAGGACGCGTTCCTGCACGAACCGGCGGACGGTGTCACGCAGCAGCACCTCCTCCTCGGTGAGCTGGCGGTCGATGCGCAGGAAGTCGCTGGGGGGCGGTGAGGTCACGGGGGTGGGGGCGCTCATGGAGGTGTCCCTCGTCGGTCGGGGGCGGGTGCGGGCCGTTCGATGTGGTCCGCGGGGTCGGGTCAGGTCAGGTAGGTGGTCCGTGTCTCGGTGTAGAAGTCGCGGGCGGCACGGCCCATCTCGCGACCGCCGGAACCGGAGGCCTTCACGCCACCGAACGGGACGTGCGGTTCGGCGCCGGTCGTCTCGCTGTTGACGTGGACGATGCCGACCTCGATCTCGTCCGAGGCGCGCAGCGCGGTGCGCAGGTCCGTGGTGAACACCGCGGCGGTCAACCCGAACTCGCCCCGGTCGGCCTCGGCGAGCACCTCGTCGGGGCCGGTGACGGTGGTGACGGTCAGGAACGGACCGAACACCTCCTCGCAGCTGAGCGGGTGATCGGGGTCGAGCCCGTCGACGATCGTCGGACGGACGAAGTAGCCCTGGTCCGGGTCGTCCGCCGGCTCACCGTCGAGCAGCACGTCGGCGCCGGCCGACCGCGCGGTGGCGATGGCGGCGCGGATGGCCTCGAGCTGTGGGCGGGTGGCGAGCGGACCGAGGTCGGTGCCGGCTGCGAGCGGGTCGCCGACCTGCAGCTGGCGGCACCGGTCCACCACCCGGTCGAGCAGCTCGTCGCGGACGCGCCGGTCGACCACGACCCGGGAGGTGGCGGTGCACTTCTGCCCGGTCGAACCGGTCGCGCCCGCGACGATCCTGTCCGCGGCGAGGTCGAGGTCGGCGTCGGCGAACACCGCGGCGACGTTCACCCCGCCCATCTCGGCCTGCGCCTTGACGCCGTGCTCCACGGCCGTCGACAGCACGCTGCGGCCGACCGGGGTGGAGCCGGTGAACGAACAGGCGCGCACGGCGGGGTGGGTGAGCAAACGTCGTCCGGCGTCGGCGCCACCGAGCACGAGGTTCAGCACCCCGTCGGGCAGGCCCGCCTCCAGCAGCGCCTCGGCGAGGCGGACGGCCAGCTTCGGCGTCACCGGCGACGGCTTCCACACCACGGTGTTGCCGTGGATCAGCGCGGGGGCGAGCTTCCACGCCGGGATCGCGATCGGGAAGTTCCACGGCGTGATCAGCGCGGTCGGCCCCACGGGGTGCTGTCGGGTGTCGATCCGTTCCCCGACCCGCGGCGACGCGAACAGCTCGCCGACGGGGCGGTCGGCCTCGGCGGCGAAGTAGTCGAGGATGCGGGCCGCGCGAGCCACCTCGCCGGTCCCCTCGGCGTGGGGCTTGCCCTCCTCCTCGCTCAGCTCCCGGCCGAGCTCGTCGGCGTGCGCGGCGAGCTGGCGGGCAGCGGCGGTGAGGATGGCGGCGCGGGTGTGGATCGGGGTACGACGCCAGTCGCGCGCCGTCGCGGCGGCGGCCTCGCACGCCCGATCGACCTGCGCGACCTCGAGCTCGCGGTAGGTGGCGACGGTCCGCGCGGGGTGTGCGGGGTTCTCGTCGCGCACCTCGGGGCCGGTGCCGTCGAGGAGCTGACCGGCGACGATGCTGTGCAGCTTCACGTCGGGTCCTCCTCGAGCCAGTGGCGCACCTCGGCGTCGTGCTCACCGAGGCGCGGCGGGGCGCTGCGGGTCACCACCGGCGTCCGGGACAGCTCGATCGGTGAGCGGACGGTCGGGATGACCTCACCGTCGCTGCGGGTGGTCTCCACGACCGGGTCGAGGCCGAGCGCCGTGGCCTCGTCGAACGCCTCGGCGATGTCGTTGACCAGGCCCGCCGGGACACCGTGGGCCCGCAGCCGGTCGACCCAGTCGGCGGCCGGCCGGGTCCGCAGGGGCGGTTCGAGCGCGGCGGCGAGGGCCTCGCGGTGCTCGACGCGCGAGGTGTTGGTCGCGAACCGCGGGTCCGCGGCGAGCTCGGGGGCGTCGAGCACCTCGGCGAGCAGCGTGAACAACCGGTCGGAACCGACGGCGAGCGCCAGCGGCCGGTCCTGCGCCGCGTAGGTCTCGTACGGCGCGATCGACGGGTGCTGGTTGCCCATCCGACCCGGCACCACCCCGGCCCCGAGGTACGCCGAGGCCTGGTTGACCAGGGAGGCGAGGGACGCGCCGAGCAGCGACACGTGGACCTGCTGGCCGACGCCGGTCCGGTCCCGTCCGGCGAGGGCTGCCAGGGTCCCGATGGCGGCGTACAGACCGGTCACCACGTCGACGAGCGCGACGCCGACCTTGACCGGTTCGCCGTCGGCCTCGCCGGTGATGCTCATCAGCCCGGAGACCGCCTGGATGAGGAAGTCGTAGCCGCCGAGGCCCGCGGCGGCCTCGCTGGTCCCGAACCCGGTGACCGAGGTGTAGACGAGGCCGGGGTTGTCGGCCGCCAACGCCTCGTAGCCGAGCCCGAGGGCGTCGGCACCCCCGGGTCGGAAGTTCTCCACCAGCACGTCGGCGCGGCGCGCGAGCCGCAGCGCCAACCGGTGGTCGTCCGGGTCGGTCAGGTCGAGCGTGACGCTGCGCTTGTTGCGGTTCATCGCCAGGGAGTAGGTGCTGTCCTCCCCGCGCCACGGCGGTCCCCACGTGCGGGTGTCGTCACCCGCACCCGGGCGCTCGACCTTGACGACGTCCGCGCCGAGGTCGGCGAGGATCATCGTCGCGAGCGGTCCCGCGAGCACGCGGGAGAAGTCCGCGACGACGATGCCGTCGAGCGGTGCGGGATCGGGCCGGGCGCCGTCGGTCGTCAACGCAGCCCGTCCTCGCCGACGATCTCGTCCACGGTCAGCCCACCGACGCGCGGCAGCGGTCGACCGGAGTCGGTCACGGCGACGGCGACCAGCAGCTCGGCGCGTCGCGGTGCGTCGTTCACCCACACCTCGATGGCGTCGAAGTGGGAGCGGACGTAGGCGGCGTCCTTGTGCCCGAGCGGGACGTCCAGGACCTGGCCGGGACCACCGAGCTTCTTGGAGGAGGGGATCAGGGCCTTGCCCCCGCCGGTGGCGGCGCGCAGCCCCTTGCCGAGCTTGGGGTGCAGGATCGCCGCGGCGTGCTCGAGCTCGCCGTCGCTGCCGACCATGACGGCCTTGCCGTAGCTGTGGACGTCCTCGGGGCTGATGCCGAGGGCGGCCACGGCCCGGCCGCCGAGGTCCTCGCCGAGCTGTTCGCCGAGATCGAACAGGGCGGACAGATCCTCCTCGTACCGCCCGGCGAAGGGGTTGGCGACGACGGCGGCGACGACCGCCTTGCGGGTGGGCTCGGCGAGCTCCACGCCGGCCTCGGTGTGGGTCTGTTCGACCCGGGTGACCAGCTTGCGGTAGGTGGGGGTGCTCATCTGAGGCCGTTCCTCTCGGTGATCTGGTCGGCTCGCAGGCCGCCCACGCGGGCGTGGATCCGGGGGCCGTCGGTCATCACCAGCACGACGACGAGCTCGTCGGGCGCCGGACCGTCGGCGACGGCGACCTCCATGGCGTCGAAGTGGCTGCGCACGTAGGACGCGTCGCGGTGGGTGATCGGCACGTCGAGGCGGGTCCCGACGGTGCCGACCTTCTTGGTCGACGGGACGATCGCGAGGGCTTCACCGAGCGCGTCACGCATCGCGTACCCGCCGGGCACGTGCCACAGGGCACCGTGCTCGAGCTCGCCGTCCTCGCCGACGATGGCGGCCTTGCCGTAACCCTCGACGCGGTCGGCGCCGCCGAGGACGGCGACCAGCTCGTCGGCCATGCGGCGACCGAGCGGTTCGAGCGCCTCCATGGCACCGGCGATGTCGGGTTCGTAGCGGCCGGCGAACGGGTTGCCGATGGTCGCGAGGGCGGCCGCCCGTCGGAGGGGACGGTCCGGGGCCGGACCACCCTCGTGGACGATCTCCTCGACCACCAGCGTCTGCCGACGCAGGGGGAAACGGACATCAGCGGGCATCGACGAGCTCCTGTCGGTCGGCGGACGGGACGATCGGCGCGGCTGCCGGTGCACCGACGATGCGGTACCGGCCGCGCAGGCCCAGCACGGCGCCGTGCAACTCGGGGACCTCCGCGAGGTAGCGCTCGGCGACCTCGGCGCCGCGACCGAGCGCCTCGTCCACCTCGGCGGGCAGCAGCTCGCCGACGCGCACGGTCACGAGCCGGTCACCGAGGTCGGAGTCGAGGTCGAGGTCACGGGCCGGTCGACGCTCGACCGCCGGGTGGGCCGGGAGGTCGACGGCGTTGGCGATGAGCGTGGCGGCCACGTCGGCGACGGCGGCGTCGGCCGCGACCGCGGTGACCGATTCGGCGATACCGAAGCTGAAGCTACGGCCGGACCAACCGCTCGTCGCGGTGCCGCGGACGGGATCGGTGGCCGCGACCTCCAGGACGTGGGCCGCGCGCCCGGTCTCGAGCGACGGCACGAGCCCCACGCGCAGGGTCTGCCCCTCGGTGAGGTGGAAGGCGACGTCGCCGCCGTCGTTGACGTAGACCCGCTGGATGCCATCGACGGCGGCCATCGTGGCGCAGATCTCGTCGGCGACCGAACCGGCCACGGCGACCATGGGGGTGAGGAACGTCCCTCGGAACCGGCGGGCCGCCGCGAGCATGCGGCCGGCGACCGACCCCTCCACGGCCGTGGTGGCGGCCACCGGGGCGCGCAGGGTCGGCAGTTGCGGGACGAGCTCGGCCAGGATGGTCTCGAACCGGGCGATGGCCGCGGTCTCGGCGGCGGCGACCACCTCACGGTGCCCGGTCGCCTCGATGACGAGGTCGATCGGACCGTGCTGGAGGTGGAGCCGGCGACCGTCGGGCAGCCGGGCGGCGACGGGGGGGATCACTCGATGATCCTCCCGCGACGGACCTCGACCTCGCCGGCCACCCGGCGGACCTCGGTCTCGGCGAGCACCTCGTCGAGGGCCCGGACCGCACCCGTGTGCCCACCGATCGCCTCGTAGTCGTCGAGCTGCATCGTGAACTCGATCGGCGCGACGATCGCCGGGGTCGGTACGGACCCGAAGGCGTTCGCGGGCATGCGGGTCACATCGACCATGAAGGTGATGCCACCCCCCGGCCAGATGTAGACGGGCGCGCCGCCGGAGGTCACCGACGTGAGCATGCTGCGGATGGAGCGGGTGAGCTTGACCGGGTTGGTGGTCGCGCCGGCACGCAGGGACCCGCCGGCGCCGGCCATGAACAGCACCGACGACAGCGCCGGTTCGCAGTTCTCCTGGATCAGCTCGACCGTCCGCTGCAGGTCGGGCGGCAGCTCACGTTCGACCGGGCGCAGGTCCTCGTCGAGCTCGAAGAACGCGGCGTGGTCGCCGGTGGTGGACGTCATCAACAGGGTCTGGCCCGGTCGGGCGACCTTCGGGTCGAAGCCGGCGATCGCTTCGAGGGGGTCGGTCAGACGCGTGCCACCCCACCCGGCGCCGGGGTCGGACACCTCGAAGTAGCGACCGGGGGTCGACTTGCGACCGTTGAGCTTGATGCCGCTCGGCGGCACGTCGAGCACGACGCCGGCCTGGTGCTCGGTCATGACGCCGGTGATGTGGTCGTCGACGACCACCACCTCGTCGGCCATGCCCTTCCACCGCTGGGCGAACATCCCGATCGTGGCCGAGCCGCACCCCACACGCATCCGGTGCTCGAGCTCGCCGTCGATGATCGGCGCCTGGCCCGCCTGGATGACCAGCGACGAACCGCCGTCGACGGTGAACTCGACCGCCTCGCCACCGCACAGGTCGAGCATCATCTTCATCGTGACCATGCCGTCCTTGCGGCCGTGGCCCGTGAGGTGGTTCACACCGCCGAGCGCGAGCATCTGCGAGCCGTACTCGGCGGTGGTCACGTGCCCGACCGCGGTGCCGTCGACCCGCACGGTCGCGGTCTCGGGACCGACGTGACGGTCGGTGTCGATCTTCACCTTCACGCCGCAGTAGCTGAAGATGCCCTCGGTCACGACCGTGACGACGTCGACCCCGTCCTGCTCGCTCGAGACGATGAACGGGGCGGGCTTGTAGTCCGGGTAGGTGGTGCTCGCGCCGATGCCGGTGATGACCGGGGCGGCGACGAGCTCACCCTGCCACTCCTGGGCACCGAAGGGGACGATCGCGGCCGCGTCCTCGGGCTGCCGCTCGAGGACCGTCAACAGGTCCATCCGGGTCAGCACCCCGTCGACGTTCCCGTAGCGGTCGCACGCACCGGTGCGCCCTTCGGCGATCCGGCACCGGATCGGGCACGCCTCGCAGCGGACCTTGTCGTCGCGCTTGACGGTGTCGGTGGCGGTCTCGCTCACGTTCGGCCCTCCCGTGGTCGTCTCGACGGCTCCCACGGCCGGGTGGCGGCCTGCGACGAGAGCGTCCTTACTGTTTGTACACCAACAATAACCGCGGTGCAAGAGGGAGGACGCGGCTGCTCGCCACTAAGGTGGTCCCCATGTCCGAGACCACCGCGTACCGCCTCGACGAACAGATCGGTTTCCTGCTGCGTCGGGCGCACCAGCGCCACACCGCGATCTTCAGCGAGCGGATGCCCGGCCGGTTGACGCCCACGCAGTTCTCCGCGCTGGCGCGGCTGCTCGAGATGGGTCCGATGTCCCAGAACCTCCTGGGTCGCCAGATCGCACTCGATGCGGCCACCATCAAGGGCGTGGTCGATCGGCTGTCGGCCCGGGACCTGGTCACCACCGCGCCGGACGCACGGGACCCGCGCCGTCTGACGGTGTCCTTGACCGACGAGGGCGAGCGCTTCATCCGCTCGTGCCTGCCCACCGCGCGATCGGTCTCGGACGAGACGCTCGGGCCCCTCGACGACCAGCAACGCCAGGCCCTGCTCGCGAGCCTGGCGCGTCTGGCTGCCGGCGAGGACTGACATCGGTCAGCCGGTCGCGTCGGATCGGTCCGCGCTGTCGTCGGGCCGGTCGGCGGCCGCGCGGATCGCGTCCAGGATCCCCTGGTAGCCGGTGCAGCGGCACAGGTTCGCGGCGGCGACGTCCTGGATCTCCTCGTCGGAGGGGGCCGGTTGTTCGCGCAGGAGCCCCGTGGCGAGCATCAGGAACCCCGGCGTGCAGAACCCGCACTGGAGGCCGTGGTGCTCCCGGAAGGCCTCCTGGAGCGGGTCGAGCTCGCCGTCGGGGCCGGCGAGGCTCTCGACGGTCTCGACCGCCCGTCCGTCCGCTTGGACGCCGAACATCAGGCAGGCGCGCACGGGCTCGCCGTCGAGCAGGACCGTGCACGCCCCGCAGATGCCGTGCTCGCAGCCGAGGTGGGTGCCGGTCAGGCCGAGGTCGTGCCGCAGGACGTCCGCGAGCGTGCGTCGGGCCTCGACCTCGACCGCGCGTGCGCGTCCGTTGACCTCGATCTCGATGGCGTGTCGTTCGTTCACGCGGGGACCTCCTGTCCGCTGCGGAGCGCGGCCACCAGGTCGGCCGGCCGGATCGGCAGCCGGGTGATCGCCACCTCGCTGCCCGAGAGCGCATCGGCGACCGCGTTGGCGATCGCTGCGGGCGCGCCGATCGTGCCGCCCTCGCCCATGCCCTTCGCGCCGGTCTCGGTGGTCGTCGCCGGGGTCTCGAGGTGCACGATCCGCACCGGGGGGATCTCGGCCGAGGTCGGCACGAGGTAGTCCATGAACGTCGAGGTGGTGCTCTGCCCGGTGGTCGGTTCGTAGCGCAGCTCCTCGTAGAGCGCGCACGCGATGCCCTGCGCAACACCACCGCGGACCTGCCCGTCGACGATCAACGGGTTGATCACCACCCCGCAGTCCTCGGCGACCACGTAGTCGAGCAGTTCGACCCCACCGGTCCCCGGATCGACCTCGACCACCACCAGGTGCGCAGCGTTGGAGAAGGTGCCCGGGGGGTCGAACTCGGCGTGCACCTCCAACCGGGCGTCCTCGCCCTCCGGCAGCCGGTGACGTTCGTGGTAGGCGATCCGCGCCAGCTCGGCGACCGTCAGGTGCTGGTCGGGGGCGCCCACGACCGCGACGGTGCCGTCGCGCAGCTCGAGGTCCTGCTCGTCGGTCTCGAGCAGGTGCGCGGCGATCCGTCGCAGCTTCGCGTCGAGCGCACGGGCGGCACGCTTGCAGGCACCTCCGGACACGGCCGCGCCGCGGCTGGCGAAGGTGCCCCACCCGTACGGGGTCGCGTCGGTGTCACCCTGGATCACCCGCACCTGATCGGGGTGGATCCGGAGCTGGTCGGCGACGACCTGCGCGAGCGAGGTGCGGTGGCCCTGCCCGTGCGCGCTCGCCCCGAGCGACACCTCCACCCGCCCGGAAGGGTCCATGACCATGCGCGCGGTCTCGTAGCCGGGCGTGACCGCCATCCCGCGTGCGGCGAACGTCGGTGTGCCGTACCCGGTGCGCTCGCTGAAGCAGGAGAAGCCGAGCCCGATGAGCCGACCCTCGGCACGTGCCGCGGCCTGACGCTGCTCCCAGCCGGGGTAGCCGATCTCCTCGAGCCCGGCCTCGAGCGCCTCGAGGTAGCTCGCTTCGTCGTAGACGATCCCGGTCACGCCGGTGTAGGGGAACTCGTCCGCGAGGATGAGGTTGCGGCGACGGACGTCGGCCCGGTCGACCCCGAGCCGGTCGGCGGCGAGGTCGAGCAGCCGTTCCATGACGAAACAGATCTGCGGTCGGGACACGCCGCGGTACGGCGCCATCGGCGCCTTGGTGGTGGTGATCCCTCGGGTCCGGACCCGGTAGTGCGGGAGCTTGTAGGCGTTCGGGAACTCGCCGGCGGCCATCAGCGGCTCGACGCCGCACGTGAACGGGTAGCAGGAGTAGGCACCGGCGTCGCACAGGATGTCGAGGTCGACGCCGACCAACCGGCCGTCGACGTCGAACCCGGCCCGCGCGTGGTAGCGCTGCTCGTGACCCTGGAACGCGCTGATGAGGTTCTCGCGGCGGTCCTCGGCCCACCGGACGGCACGCTTGAGCCGGTAGGCCGCCACCGCGACGACGATCTCCTCGCGCGAGACCGCGCACTTCTGCCCGAACCCGCCGCCCACGTCGGGTGCCACCACGCGGACCAGGCTCTCGGGGATGTCGAGCGCACCCGCGATGCAGGTGCGCACCAGGTGCGGGACCTGCGTGGAGGTCCACACGTGCAGCCGGCCTTCGCGCGCGTCCCACGCGGCCACGGTGGCGCGGCTCTCCATCGGCGCGGCGGTGACGCGCGCGGCCTCGAAGGTCTCCTCGATGACCAGGGCGGCGCCCGCGAGCGCGTCGTCGAGCTCGGGGTCGTCGCGGAACTGCACGTCGAGCAGCACGTTGTCCGGCGCCTCGTCGTGCACCGGCCCGACACCGGCGAGGGCGTCGTCGAAGGTCAGCACGGGCGTCGGGTCACCGAGGTCGAGACGCACCAGGTCCGCACCGTCCTCGGCGAGGTAGGGGGTGTCGGCGAGCACGACCGCCACCGGCTCCCCGGCGAAACGGACCCGGTCGCGGACCAGCAGGGGCATCTCGGTGGTGACGAAGTCGGGCCGCTTCAGCGTGGGGGCGAGACCGGCGGCGCCGAGGTCGGCGTCGGTCAGGACGGTGACCACCCCCGGCAGCGCACGGGCTGCCTCGGTGTCGACACCGTGCAGCGCGGCGCCCGCGACGTCGGAACGGACGAAGAAGGCCTCCAGGGCGTCCCGCGGGACGACGTCGTCGGTGAAGGTCCCCGCGCCGGTCAGCAGCGGACGGTCCTCCACACGCTTCATGCGCGTGCCGACCCAGCGGGGTTCAGCGGTCGTCATCGTCGGCCTCCTCGAACGCCCTGGCGACCAACGTGCGCGTCAGGTGTCGGCGGTAGTCGGCGTCCCCGTGTTGGTCGCTCGGCGGGTCGATCGCTCGGGCCGCGGCGTCTGCCACCTCCGCGAACAGGGCCGGAGCCGGACGTTGCCCGACGAGCGCGGCCGCGTCGATCCGCGCCACCGTCGCACCGACGCCGGCGAGGGCGACCCGCGGGTCGCGGATCCGTCCCGCGTCGTCGACGTCGTAGGCGACCGCCGCGGCGACGACGGCGAAATCGCCGTGGCGGCGGGCGAACTCGAGCAGGGCCGAGCGCGCCGGTGCCCGTGGGAACACGACCTCGGTGACGAGTTCGTCGGGCGCGAGCGCGGTGGTGAAGAAGCCCTGGAAGAACTCGTCGGCGTCGATCCACCGCGTGCCGCGGACGCTGTCGGCGCGGATCCGGGCGTCGAACAGGCGGGCGAGCAGGACCCACTCCGCGGCGGGATCGGCGTGGGCGATGCTGCCACCGACCGTGCCCCGGGTCCGGATCGGGTAGTGGCCGACGTGACGCATCGCGTCGCGCAGCAGCCCGTGTCCCCCGAGGTCCCCGGGGTAGTGCTCGACGTGCCGGTGGCGGGTCAGCGCCCCGATCCTCAGGTCCTCGCCGTCACGCAGCAGGTACGACGCACCGGGGAGCCGATCCACGTCGATCAGCACCTCGGGCCGTGACAGCCGGAAGTTCATCACCGCGGCGAGGCTCTGCCCGCCGGCGATCAGCTTGCCCTCGTCGCCGTGCTCGGCGAGCAGGGCGAGCGCTTCGTCCCGGTGCGTCGCCCGCAGGTAACGGAAGGGCGCAGGTTTCACGTGGTGAACCTCCGGTCGCCGGTCACGAGGCCACGAGCCCGAGGTGGCGGGTGACCACGCTCGGGTCCTGCCGGACCAGATCCGCGTCGAGCGTCTCGATCACCTCGCCACGGGCCATGAAGGCCACCCGGTCGGCGATCCTGAGCGCGAACGCGACCCGTTGTTCGACGAGTAGGACCGCCGTGCCACGCGCCTTGACCTCGGCGATGATCGAACCGATGAGCGCGACCCGCTGCGGGTCGAGCCCCTCCGACGGCTCGTCCATCAGCATCAGCCGCCCGTTGCCGAGCATCGCCCGGCCGACCGCGAGCATCTGCTGCTGACCACCGCTGAGGCTGCCGGCGAGCTGGTTGGAACGATCGGACAGGATCGGGAACCGCTCGTAGACCGCGTCGACGGTCCAGGTCTGGTCGCCGCCGCGGCGCGTGGCGACGGTCAGGTTCTCCTCGACGGTCAACGAGCGGAACACCCGGTGGCCCTGCGGCACGAGCGTCATGCCGGCCACCAGCCGCTTCTCCGGCGGCGCGCCGGTGATGTCGCGCCCCCCGAAGCGGACCTGACCGCGCTTGGCCGGGATCATCCCGGCGAGGGTGTTGACCAGGGTGGTCTTGCCGACGCCGTTGCGGCCGAGCAGCGCGAGGCACTCCCCCTCGGCGATGGTCAGGCCGCACCCGTGGAGGATCTGGCTCGGGCCGTAGTAGGTCTCGAGGTCCGTGGCTTCAAGCAACATCGCTGTCGTCCCTCCCGAGGTACGCGTCGATGACCCGCTCGTCCGAGCGGACCTGCTCCGGCGTGCCGGTGATGAGCTCGGCGCCGTTGACCATGACCGTGACCTCGTCGCTGAGGCGGAACGCCACGTCCATGTCGTGCTCGACGAGGATGATGGTCAGGTCCCGCGGCAGCGCGTCCACGGTGTCGACGAGCTGTTCGGCCTCACGCTTGGACACCCCCGCCGTGGGCTCGTCGAGCAGGAGCAGCTGCGGCGCCCCGGCGGTGGCCAGCACGAGCTCGAGGATCCGCTGTTGGCCGTAGGCCAGCTCGCTCGGGCGTTCGTCCGCGACGTCCCTCAGGTTCCACCGCTCGAGCAGCTCACCGACGCGCCGCTCGATGTGATCGAAGCCGGCCAGCGGTCGCCAGAAGGTCCGCCGGACCTTCGGGTCGGCACCGGCGACCGCGAGACGCACGTTGTCGATCACCGACAGCTCACCGAAGAGGTTGCTGATCTGGAAGGTGCGTGCCACCCCGGCGCGGGTGCGTGCCTGGACCGGCATGCGCGTCACGTCCTGCCCGTCGATGAACACCCGCCCCGAGGTGGGGCTCAGCTGTCCGGCGATCAGGTTGAACATCGTGGTCTTGCCGGCACCGTTCGGCCCGATGATCGCCCGCCGGGTGCCCTTCGGCACCTCCAGGTTCACACCGTCGACCGCGGTCAGCCCGCCGAAGCGGATGGTCAGGTCCTCGGTCCGTACCGCCAGCTCGCTCACGAGCTCACCTCCGGATGCGTCGCGGTCGGGTGGTCGGCAGCGACCGCACCGGCCCCGGTGGCGACCGCCGCCGAGGCTCGAGCTCGGTGACGTCTGCCTCGACGCATCCGGTCGACGAGACCGAGCACGCCCTCGGGCAGGAACAGCATGGTCAGGATGTAGGTCACGCCGAGGACGGTGAGCCAGCGGTCGGTGAACCCGCTGACCCACACCTCGAGGGTGACCAGGATCGCGGCGCCGATCATGGGTCCGGCGAAGAACGCGGCACCGCCGACGATGGCGAACAGCATCACCTCGGCGCTCATCGTCCACGCGAGGTTCTCCGGCCCCACGAACCGGTTCAGGACCGCGTAGAGCACACCGGCGACGGCGGCGACCGAACCCGAGACGGTGAAGGCCCCGATCCGGTAGGCGTTGACCCGGTAGCCGAGCGCCGCCAGACGCGACGCGCTCTCGCGGTGGGCGACCACCGCGACCCCGGCCGGCGACCGCTGGTACCACCACACGATCGCGGCGAAGACGGCCACGATGGTCAGGATGGTCCAGTAGAAGGTCGCGGCGGTCGCCTCACCCGGCACCACCATGCTCCGCGAGATGCCGGCGATGCCGTTGTCGCCACCGGTCCAGCGCACCTGCTGGAACGCGAGGCCCCAGAGCGCCTGACCGACGGCGAGGGTGAGCAGGAGCAGGTAGATCCCGGTCGAGCGCAACGTGAGCAGACCCACGAACGCGCCGAGCAGCGCGCCGATGACCACGGCTGCGATCAGGACGGTCGGGAAGGACCAGTCCATGCGGACCGTGCCGATACCGACCATGTAGCCACCGAGACCGAAGAACGCCGCGTGGCCCAGCGACGGCATACCACCAGCGCCGAACACGACGTTGAAGGCGATGCCGAACAGGGCGAACACGACGATCCGGCTGGCGACGCCGATCTGGAAGGCGCTGGCCATGTAGGGCAGCGCGAACAACACGCCGGCGATCAGCACGACCCCACCGACGCGCAGGAGGGTGGTGCGGTTCGGGCTCGAGGCGCTCACGCCTTCACCTCCTTGCCGAAGAAGCCCTGCGGTCGGACCGCGAGCAGCACCGCGACGGGTGCGTACACGGTGAACAGCGCGTACGTCGGGAACAGCCACTTGCCGAACTCGTCGAGGAGCCCGACGGTCAGCGCCGCGACCAGCGCCCCGCCGACCGACCCGAGGCCGCCGACGACGACCACCACCAGGGCGAGCAGCAGGATCTGCCACTCGGAGCCGGGTTGGAGCCCGGTGAACGCACCACCCCAGACCCCGGCGAAGGCGGCGAGCGCGGTCCCGACCCCGAAGACGGTGACGAAGATCACCGGGACGCGGATCCCGACCGAGCGGGCGACCTGCTCGTCGTCGACCGAGGCGCGGACCATCGCGCCGATCCTCGTGCGGGTGATGAGCAGGTGCAACGCGACGAAGATGACGATGGCGAGCACGATCAGCGCCATCCGGAAGTGGGGGAAGGCGAAGTTCTCCAGACGGAGCACCCCGTCGAGCCCCGGTGGGCGCGGCGGCGACTGGGGCCGCCCGCCGTAGAAGGCCAGGAGCTGATCCGCGATGAGGTAGGCGAACCCGACGGTGACGATGATCTGCGGCAGCTCCTGCCCGATGATCCGGTGCAGCACGAGCCGCTCGAACAGGACGCCGACCAGGGTCGCCGCGGCGACCGCGATCAGCATCGCGAGCCAGTAGTTGTCGAGCCGACGCCCGACGTCGAGCGCGATGTACCCGCCGAGGGCGAAGAACGCCCCGTGGGCGAGGTTGATCGTCCGCATCAGACCGAACGTCAACGTGAGCCCGCTGGCGAGCAGGAACAGCAGCGAACCGAACGACAGCCCGTTGAGGACGTGACCGAGCACTTCTCCCACGGTGGCTCCTCCCTCGAGGTGGTGCCGGTCGGGGCCGCGGGTCCCGTGGACCCACGACCCCGACCGGGGGTCAGTTCGAGACCCAGGACCCGCGACGTTCCGCGAGCGGCTCGCCGGACATGAACTCGTCCGGCTCGTAGTTCCAGAACTGGCTCACGTCCTCGTAGATCTCGAGGACCTGGTTGACCCAGCGTCCGTCCTCGTCCTGCGCGACCTCGCGGATGTAGATCGGGTAGACCGCCTGGTTGTACTCGTCGAACGTGCTGCGACCACGCGGACCCTCGACCTCGACCTGGTTGATCGCCTCGTTGAGCGCGTCCGCGTCGGTGGATCCGGCGATCTCGAGCGCGGCCTCGATGACCATGGCAGCGACGTAGCCGTTGTCGGAGTACTGCGAGACGGTCTCGCCGTAGCCGTCCTCGAAGGCGGCGCGGAACCGCTCGTTGACCTCCGAGTCGTGCGCACCGGCGTAGTGCAGGCTCGTGATGACACCCTCGGCGAGCTCGGCCTGCTGCGGCAGGATCTGCTCGTCGGTGGTCGAACCGTGCCCGATCAGCGGCAGCCCGACGCCGAAGTCGTCGTAGGACTGCAGGAACCGGATCGCGTCGGCACCGGCGATGACGGCCCACACCGCGTCGGCGCTGCGGTCGATCTGCTGGACGAACGGTGCCCAGTCCGGCGTGTCGAGCGGGGCGTACAGCTCCTGGACGATCTCGCAGCCGGCGTCCTCGTAGGCCATGGCGAACCCGCCGGCGGCCTCCCACCCGAAGGCGTAGTCGAGACCGATCATCGCCACCGTCTCGTAGCCGAGCTCGTTGCAGGCGTACTCACCGAGCGGCATGGCGTCCTGTGAGGAGGTGTACGAGACGCGGTAGATGTTGTCGGACGCGTCCCGCTGCGTGAGGTCGTCGGCTCCGGCGGTGGTGATCAGGAGGGGCACCCCGGCCTCGCGGATGACCTCGCTCGCGCCGTAGGTGACACCGGAGTTGACGAAGCCGACCAGCACCTCGGCACCGCGGTCGAGCATCCGCTCGACACCTTCGATGGCGACCGCCGTGTCGTTGGCCTCGTCCTCGGAGAGGATCTCCACCTCGTAGCCGGACAGGACCCCGCCCTGCTCGTCGACGTACATCTGGAACCCGGCGTTGACATCCTCACCGAGGGCGGCGAAGGGGCCGGTCAGCGGGTTGATCAACCCGACCGTCACCGTTCCCTCGCTCGCCTCGGCCGCCCCGTCGGTGTCGGTGCCGGTGTCGCCGGCTTCGCCGTCACCGTCCGCGCTCAGCGCCGGGTCGTCGATGTCGCCGTCGTCGACCGCAGCACCGCTGCACGCGGCGGCCAACAGCGACACCGCGAGTACTGCGCCCAACCGTCGTCGCAACTTCACTTCGGTTCTCCTCTCCCGGACCCGCACGTGGTGCGGATCGTTGGTCCCCCGTCGGTCAGCGGCGACGTCGCCGCGACCGGCGCTGCATCCCTCAGCTCGCGTCCGCCCAGGCGGGCGGGTACGGCCACGGGGGGGCTGTGGCCCACGGTGCGTTCCCGACCGACCAGGCAGGTCCGGGCGATGCAGGTGGGGTGCTCCACGGCGTGGATCCGGTCCGCCGTCGGCCCATCGCGCGGCCGATCAGCACGCCCACCGCCAGCGCCGCCGCAACGGGTGCGACCCGCGCCAGCACGGGGCGCCACATCACGCTCAGCACGTCGAGGCCCGCCTCCGCATCGCCCGCCGACGCGGCGGGGGACACGGGTGCGGCCGGCGTCGCGGGTGCGGTGACGGTGGTGGCGTCGGCGTCCGCGGTTCCGGCGGCGGGAGCGAGCACGGCGGCTTCGAGGTTGCGGGCGAACTGGTCGAGCACCCGCTGGGTGACCTCGCCGAGCGCGCCACGGCCGAACTGCGCCGCCTTGCCCCGGATGTCGAGCTCGGTGACGACCTCGACCTCGCTGCGGTCGTCCGCGATCGGGCGGACCGTCGCGACCACGTCGGCGCTGGCCGTGCCCTGACCGCCGATCTCCGACCCGGTCGCCCGGAGGCGCGCGCTGAGGCCGCTGCGGTCCACCTCCTCGAAGGCCACGGTGCCCTCGTAGGCGGCGGTGATGGGTCCGATGCGGAGCTTGAGCCGACCCTGGTGCGTGTCACCGTCGCTGCCGATCAGCTCGGCACCCGGCATGCACGTCGCGACCTGCTCGAGGTCGAGCAGCGTCGTGAACGCGGCATCGGCCGCGGTGGGCACCTCGAAACGGTTGCGCAACTGCACGGTCGCTCAGCTCCTCGTCGTCGGGTGGGTCAGCCCCAGAAGCTCGGGCGTCGGGTCGGCGGTGGTGTGTTGCGGCTCTTGGTGACCACGAGGTCGCCGTCGATCAGCACACCGGCCACGGCTGGGGTGTCACCGGCTTCGAGCGCGGCGCAGAAGTCCGCCGCGTGGCTCCCGTCGGGCGCGTCCGCGATCACCAGGTCCGCCGGTCGTCCGATGTCGATGACCCCGACCGGCAGACGTCGCGCCGTGGCGGTGTTGCCCGTGGCGGTCGCCACCGCCAGGGGCGCGGGGATGCCACCCAGGGCGCAGATCCAGGACAAGGTGCGCAGGATCCCGAGGGGCACCACCCCGGTACCGGCGGGCGAGTCCGTGCCGAGGACCAGACGGTGGACCGCGTCGCGCTCCGCCACCAGCGCAGCGATGTCACGTGCGGCACGCACGTTGCCGTTGTGGACGATCTCGACGTAGGCGTCGGTCTCGTCGAGGATCCGGGCCACGTCCGCGGTCGAGGCGGCGGTCGGCCCGCCGTTGACGTGGGCAGCCACGTCGGGACGGACCGCGATGACGAAGTCGGCGTCGACGGTCCGGCTCGTCGGGACGGACGCACCGCCGACGTGGACCATGACCGTCATGCCCGCCGCCTGCGCCCAGCGCGTCATCCGTGCGGCGGTGTCCGGGTCCTGGACGCCCGAGATCCCGATCTCGCCCACCAGGTGCACCCCGAGGGCGGCGAGCTCGTGGAAGTCGTCCTCGGTCAACCCGTCCTCGAGCAGCAACGCACCACCGTGGACCTTCGCACCGAGCGGTCGGACCCCGCGGAACGCCTTCGCAGCGAGGATGGCGAGCGCCTTGGTGCCCTCACGGTCCTTGGGACGACCGGGGGTGTGGACCTCACCGGCCGACACGGACGTGGTGACACCACCGTGGACGTAGCCGGCGAGGTAGTCCGCCTGGCTCTGCCGGGGCGTGTAGTCACCGAGGACCGGGTGCACGTGATCGTCGATGAGGCCCGGCAGGACCGTGGCGCCGGCCGCGTCGAGTTCGACGGTCCCCGCACCGACCTCGGCCGCGGTGCCGATGGCGCTGATGGCACCGTCCTCGATCGCGATGGCATCCGCGTCCACGAGCGGCGCGTCCACGCGGCCCGACAACAGCGTGCCGATGTTGGTGATGACGGTGCGGTCACTCATCGTGCGGAGACCTCCGTGAGGCTGGTCCTCGTCCTCGACCTCGCCGAACGGGGCGCGCCGTTGGCGGCGTGGTCCTCCCAACCGTCGGCCGGGGTCCACTCGGCGACCAGCTCGTGCAGGTCGTCGACCCACTCGCTGGCGCGGAAACGGGTCGTCGGTCCGGCGATGCTGAGCGAACCGGCGACACGGTCGCCGAAGCGCACCGGCACGGCGACCGCCGAGACACCGTCGAGGAACTCATCGGTGTTGAAGGCGTGCCCGCGACGGCGGACCTCGGCGAGCTCCTCGAGCAGCGCCGCACGGTGGCGGATGGTGTTGGTCGACTGCGAGGGGAGCTGCTCGTCGGGGTACAGCGCGCGGATCTCGTCGTCCGGCATGGCCGCCAGCAGACACTTACCGGACGCCGAGGCGTGCAGCGGCATCCGCGACCCGACCGTGATGTTGGTGCCGAGGCGGTGCGCGGTCTCGAACCGCTCGATGAAGACCACCGTCTCGTCCGAGCGGATCCCGAGCGAGACCGCCTCACCGGAGCGCTCCGCGAGGCGGCGCATCCGTGGCGTCAACGCCTGCGCGACCGTGGAGCGGTCGACCGCTCGCGCGCCGATCTGCGCGGCACGGATGCCGAGCACGTACCGGTCCGAGCCGTCCTCCTGCTCGACGAAGCCGAGCTCGCGCATCGTCTGCAGGCTCAGGTGCACGGTGCTCTTCGGCAGTTCGGTCAGTCGGGCCAACGCGCTGACACCGAGCGGGTCCGGGGACGAGGCGAGCGCGCTCAGCACCGTGAAGGCGCGCTCGACGGAACGGGACCGTCGCCCTCCCAGCGCCTCGTTCGACACCATCGAACACCGTTCATCATTGGTGTACGAACGATGGCACACCGTCTCGGGTGCGTCAAGCACGGCATCGTCCGCGGTTGCTCCGCGACCCGACGTGCCGTGCCCGCCGAGCGGGGCGGAACGCCTCAGGGGTAGGCGACGGCCTGGCTGCCCTGCGGCTCGTTCCCGTTGACCGGCATCGGGAGCTGGTCCTGGGGAGGTACGAGGCCGGCGTCGATCGCGAGCACCGTCCGGAACGCGTTGTAGTCGTCGGTGCAGATGCCGGCGTGTTGGCTGCCCTCGATGACGGCGACCGAACCGTCGTCGACGCGCACCGCGTCGATCCACACCGGGCAGCTCCCGGAACGGCCCCCGGACCACACGGCGACGACCTCGCGGTCCCACGCCACGGTGTCCAGGCCGGCGTGGAGCCCGTCGCCGGAGGGATCGCCGTCGCCGGTGGGCAGGTCGTCCGGCACGTTCTCCGCGAACGCCCGCTCGGCGGTCGTACGGTCGTAGGCGATCTCGAGCAGCGCGTAGCCGGGGTGCTCGTCCACGAGCCCGTCGCGCCACCCGGCGACGGTCGCCAGCGTGCGGACCGGACCGGACGCCTCGTAGATCGGTGGAGGCGGGAGGACCGAGAAACAGTACGCGGGGTGGTCGAAGCGGGCGGCGAGGTCGGCCAGCGCGGCCTCGTCACCGCCGACGACGTCGATGCTCACCTGCTGCGAGGTCTCGGAGATCCCGGAGCCGACGACGGTGCCGGACGGCGACCCATCCGCGGTGCCGCCCATCTCGTCGGTCAGCGCCTCCTGCAGCTGCATCAGCTCGGCGAAGCTGTGCTCCCCCCGGACCACCCACCAGCCACCACCGAAGCGGTCGCGCACCTCGGTCGCGTAACGGTCGACGTCGTCGGTGAAGGCGATGACCGCGGCGTTGTGGTCGCCGTCGACCCAGAGGCCGGCGAAGTGGTCGGTGGCCTCGGTCTCGGCCCACGCCCGCGCGGCCCCGAAGGCGCTCATCGCGTCCTGGTCACCACCCCCGTCGGTGACGGCGATGTCGGGGAACAGCTCGGGGCTGGTGACGGCCGGATCGGTGGCCGGCTGCGCCGCGGCCGGCGGGTCGTAGGCGGACGGTCCGCCCTGACAGACCGGCAGGTCCGCCGGCACCGCGGTGTCCCGCGCAGCGTCGTCGGCACCGGTCCCCGTGCCGGCGCCGTCAGCTGCCGCGCCGTCCTCGCCCGCCGGTCCGACCACGGGCGTGCCTGCGCCACCGCAGCCGCCCAGGACCGCCGCGACGGTCAGGGTCAGGACGAGCCGGTGCCACCGTCCGTCGTGCGTCCGTGGTCCGGGTCGTGGCTCGCTCCGCTGCACCGCTGTCCCCTCGTCGCTCGCGCGTCGTCTCACGCTTCGTGCCGTGAGGCAGGTGGGACGTCACCGACAGCACCGCGGTTCCCCGGCGGGTGGCACGCACCGAGCTGACCTGCCGGGCGGCGGTACCGTGGCGTCCGCACACCAACGGGGTCCGTCCATGGAGCAGCCACGCGGTACCGACGTCGCCGAGGGCGCGGCGGAGCCGGTCGTCAGCGCCGATGTCGCGCTCGATCGGGACGTCTTCCTGCGCTCGTTGCTGCGCCGGCTCGCCGGGACGCTCGAGGACCTGGTCGGTCTCGAGGAGACCTCCGGGCTCGTGAGCGTCGTCGGGGACGAGATCGGTCAGCTGATCGACGCCGAGTACAAGGCCGCGTTGGGGAGCGACCAGCTCGATGCCGAGCAGGTCGCCGCCGTGCTCGTCGACCTCAAGCGACGCATCGAGGGCGACTTCCGCGTCGTCGCCCAGGACGAGGAGCGCATCGAGCTGCGCAACCGCGCCTGCCCGTTCGCCGAGCAGGTCGTGGGACGCCCCTCGCTGTGCATGATGACCTCGAACGTGTTCGGGTCGATCACGGCGAACAACCTCGGCTACGCCCGCGTCGAGCTGCTCGAGACCATCGCGCAGGGCGATCCCGGCTGCCGCGTGATCGTGCACCTGCAGCCGACCGCCGGCGAGGCGCCGGGGCGCGAGTACTTCTCCGGCGTGGACCTCACGACCGAGGCCGCCTCCGACACCGACACCGCCCCGCGGGCCGCAGGTCCGTGAACCCCGGATCGACCGGACCACCAACGCTCCCGGCCGACGTCGGGAGGATCCTCCGGCTGCTCCCCGACGCGCACCTCGTCACCGGTGTGGACGGCACCATCCGCCACGCCAACCCCGCGGCCGAGCAGCTCCTCGGGCGGACGTCGGACGGGCTCGTCGGCGGCGACCTCGCCACGCTGCTCGCGACGCCGGCGAGCCTCCCCGCGCTGCTCGGGAGGTGGAGCCGTTCGACCGCACCCCGCCCCGGCATCCTCGAGCTCGGCGACGGTGCCCGCCTGCGGTGCGACGGGGCACGTCTGTCCGGCGACGCGCTCCTGCTGCGCCTCCGGGAGCGCGGCGAGGCGCTGACGCCCTTCGAGCGCGTCAACCACCGCGTCGACACGGCCAACCTCCGGGAGCTCAGCCGGCGGCTCGAAGCCAGCGTCGAGGAGCTGCGCGAGTCCAACATCCGGCTCGCCACGGCGAACGAGGAGGTCCAGCAGTACGCCCGCGCCGTCGCCCACGACATCCGGACCCCGCTGTTCACCGTCCAGGCGTACGCCCGCCTCATCGAGGAGGACGGCCACGTCGACGCGACCGGCGCCGAGTACGTGCGCTTCATCCTCGAGTCCACCGAGCGGCTCGCGGCGACCACGGACGCGATGCTCGAGGTCGCCCGGCTCGAACGCGAGGTCCGCAGCGGGGGGCCGACCGACACCGTCGCCGCCCTCGAGCAGGTGATCGCGGACATCGGTGAGGAGATCCGTGGCCCGGACGTGACGGTCACCGCGGGCGAGCTCCTGCCCGCCGCCGTCGAACCCACGGCGTTCCGCCGCGTGCTCCAGAACCTCCTCGTCAACGGCGTCCGCCACGGCCAGGTACCCGGCCGTCCCCTGTGCATCGAGGTCACCAGCCGCCGCCTCGGCGCCGACGTGGTCTTCGCCGTCTGCGACGACGGGGCCGGCATCGGGGAGGACGACCCCGCGGCGCTGTTCGAGCTGTTCCGTCGCGGGGTCGGCGCAGCCGAGGTGCCGGGTATCGGGATCGGCCTGCCGACCTGCCGCAAGATCGTGCACGCCTGGGGTGGCACCATCGCGTGCGAACCCCTCGACGGCCCGGGCACGTGCTTCACGTTCACGGCGCCGGGGGTCCGGGCCGCCACGAGGGGCCGTCCACGTCCTGCACCGGTCGGAGGAGCTGGCTGATGAGAACCACGACCGATGTGGTCCGGGTGCTGGTCGTCGACGACGAGCCCGCGATCCGCACGCTGCTCCGCGTGCTGCTCGCGCGCGACGAACGGTTCGAGCTGGCCGGCGAGGCGAAGGACGGCGTCGAGGCGGTCGCGGCGGCGGCCGAACTCCAGCCGGACGTCGTGCTGCTCGACCTGCTGATGCCGCGGATGGACGGCCGGGAAGCGCTGCCGGAGCTGCGGCGCGCGGCACCGACGTCGATGGTGCTGGTGCTGTCGTCGCTCAGCGCGGCCGACGAGGCGGCCGGCGTCGAGGAGGACGGGGCGTTCGCGTTCCTGGAGAAGGGCGTGATGGGCCCGGGCCTGCCGGACCTGCTGCACGAGCACCTCACCCGGTACCGGCAAGGGTGAACCGACGAGCCCGGAGGTGACCGTGTCCAGCAGCTTCGACGACCGCGCGGCGACCTGGGACGAGGACCCGCAGACGGTGACCCGGGCGCGTCAGGTCGCCGACGCGATCCGTGCCGCGACCGCCCTCACCCCTGACCTGCGCGTCCTCGAGTACGGCGCCGGGACGGGGCTGTTGTCGCAGCACCTGCACCACGAGGTCGGTCCGATCACCGTCACCGACCCGTCCGCGGGCATGCGGGCCGTGGTCGCGGAGAAGATCGCGTCCGGGTCGCTGGCCGGGGCGACCGTGGCCGACCTCGACCTGACCCGGGACGAGGTGCCACCCGGACGCTACGACCTGATCGTCACCATGATGGCGCTGCACCACGTCGCGGACGTCCCGCGGGTCCTGGCCGCGTTCGCGGAGCTGCTCGTACCGGGCGGAACGGTGTGCATCGCCGACCTCGATGCGGAGGACGGGTCCTTCCACGCCGCCGCGGGTTCGGACCACCCTCCGGGACACCACCACGACGGCTTCGAGCACGACCAGCTGGCCGGCTGGCTCGGGGCTGCCGGGTTCGGACCGGCTCGGTTCACCCCGGCGTTCGAGCTCGAGCGGCACGGCCGGACCTACGGGGTGTTCCTCGCGACCGCGCGGCGCCGCGACGAGCGGCGGCCCGACTAGAAGAGGCGGTCGCCGCCGGCCCGTTCGAGGTCGAGCAGCTGTCGCTTGCGTTCCAGTCCGCCGCCGTACCCGGTGAGCTTGCCGTTCGCGCCGACCACCCGGTGGCAGGGGACCACGACCGCGATCGGGTTGCGCCCGTTGGCCAGGCCGACCGCCCGCGACGCGCCCGGGGAACCGATGTGGGCCGCGAGCTGGCCGTAGCTCCAGGTCTCGCCGTAGGGCACCTCGCGGAGGGCGGCCCACACCTGACGTTGGAAGTCGGTGCCCTCGAGCCGCAGCGGCAGGTCGAAGTCGCTGCGCTCCCCGGCGAAGTACTCCTCCAGCTGGCGGGTCACCTCGGCGAAGGGCGCGGCGGCGTCGTCGCGCTCACCGAAGGCGGCCTCGTCGGGTCGGTGGCGCTGCGCATCCATGTAGAGGCCGGTGAGCTTGCCGTCCACCGCGACGAGCAGGAGCGGCCCGATCGGCGAGTCCACGATCGTGTGGACGCGGGCGGCGGTCAGGGAGGTGGTCACGGGCGAGGTGGTCACGTCGGGTCCGTTCTGCTGCAGGGGTGAGCTCACGCGGCCGTCCCGGCGACGTTCACCGGGGTGTCGACCGTGGGGAGCCGGTTGATGTCGTGGTCGAGGGCGGCCCACAGGTGCTGGACCGCGTAGGCGCGCCAGGGCCGCCACCGTTCGGCGTGGGCGGCCAGTGCGGCGGGGGACGCGGGGAGACCGAGGTGCTCGGCCGCGAGGCGGACACCGAGGTCGGTCGCCGGGAACGCATCGGGGTCGCCGAGACCGCGCATGGCGATGACCTCGACCGTCCAGGGACCGAGCCCCGGGAGGGCCAGCAACCGGGTCCGGGCCTCGTCGCGGTCGGCGCCGGGCCCGAGGTCGATGTCGCCGTCGGCCAGCGCCGTGACCAGACCCGTCAACGCCACCCGGCGTGACCGCGGCATCGCGAGCGTGTCCGGGTCGAGGTCGGCCAACGCGTCGGTGGACGGGAACAGGTGGGTGAGACCTCCGTCCGGATCGTCGACCGGTTCCCCCAGCGCCAGGACCAGCCGCCCCGCGTGCGTCCGGGCGGCGGCGGTCGACACCTGCTGGCCGAGGACGGCCCGCACGGCGAACTCGTCGGCGTCGACGGTGCGGGGGATGCGGCGGCCGGGGGCTGCGGCGACCGCCGCGGCGAGCAGCGGGTCGGCGGCGAGGTGGGCGTCGACCGCGACCGGGTCGGCGTCGAGGTCGAGCAGCCGCCGGCAGCGGCCGACGGCGGCGGTGAGGTCACGCAGGTCGGTCAGCCGCAGTTCGCACGCCACGTGGTCGGGCTGGGGCCGGAGCGCGACGATGGCGTGGCCGTGCGGGAGCCGCAGCGTGCGGCGGTAGGCGCCGTCACGCCACCGTTCGACCCCCGGCACGCCGGTCGCGACGAGGTGGCCGAACAGGCTGTCGGGCGTGAAGGGTCGTCGGAACGGCAGCCGTAGGGACACGGCTCCGGCCGTGGGCGCCGTGGCCAGCGCGGCGCGCGCCGCCGGCCCACGGCGCCGGCGCAGCGCGGTCGGGGTCACCCCGAAGACCTCGCCGACGGTGGCGTTGAAGCTACGGATGGAGCCGAAGCCGGCGGCGAAGGCCACCTCGCCGAACGGCAGCGAGGTGGTCTCGATGAGGGTGCGGGCCGTCTGCGCCCGGTGCGCCCGAGCGAGGGCGAGCGGACCCGCACCGAGCTCCGCCCGCAGGTGGCGCTCGATCTGTCGGGGGCTGTAGCCGAGGTGCCGCCCGAGCCCGGCGACACCCTCCCGGTCGACGACCCCGTCGGCGATCAGGCGCACCGCCCGCGCGGTGACGTCACCGCGGTGGTCCCACGCCGGCGAGCCCGGGGTCGCGTCCGGCCGGCAGCGCTTGCAGGCCCGGAACCCGGCGCGCTGCGCCGATGCCGCCGACGGGTGGAACTCGACGTTCACGGCCTTCGGCGTCACCGCGGGACAGCTCGGTCGGCAGTAGATGCCGGTGGTCCGAACGGCCGTGAAGAACCACCCGTCGAAGCGGGCGTCCCGCGAACGGACGGCGCGGAGGCAGCGGTCGTGGTCGGTGTGCATGTCCGCAGTGTCACCGGCCCGACGCACCGCCGCTAGCAGGAACGCGACATCGACCTCACGCGCGGGACACGACGAGGCGCTCCACACCGTCGAGGATGCGCGCGAGACCGAACTCGAAGACGAAGTCCGGGTCGGTGTGCGGCGCCCCGATGGTGGAGCCGACCCGGGCGGAGATGGGGAAGTCCCCCTCCACCACCCGCTCGAGGGTGGGCAGGACCGCGTACCACCACTCGTCGTCGGACAGGCCGCTTCGCTCCGCGTCGCGGCGCGCCTCGAAGGCGCGGGCTGCGGTCCCCCCCACGTGCGCCTGGATCAGTTCGATCGCCCCGTTCATCTCGAGGTCGTCGAGCCCGAGCCCCTCGAGGGCCCGCAGCTCGAACTCGTACCGGGCGAACGTCGCGGGGCCGAGGACGGGCCGCCCCACCGGGACCTCGGTCAGCCACGGGTGACGGTGGTAGTGCGCCCAGTGGTCGCGCCCGATGGCCTCCAGCCGTTCCCGCCAGGTGCCCGGCACGTCGTCGGTGGGCAGCTCCTCGGTGGCGTGCTCGACCATGAGCAGGACCAGCTCCTCGCGACCGGGCACGTAGGTGTAGAGCGACATCGTCCCGACACCGAGCCGTTCAGCGACCCTGCGCATCGACACCGCGGCGAGGCCCGCCTCGCTCGCGAGCTCGGTCCCGGCGTCGACGACCCGGCCGACCGTCAGCCCGGACCGTGCCGACGGCGGGTCGTCGCGCCGCCACAGCAGCTCGAGGGTCCGCACGTGGTCGGGGTAGTCACGAGGCTCGGGCACGGGCGTCCTCCGGCGGGCCCGCCAGCGTAGCCCTTGACGGCAGCGACGCGTACGGCGTACGGTTCACCGTTCCGTACACCGTACGGACCAGCTGCGAGGAGGTGCCGATGATCCGGGCCCGCGAACTCACCAGGACCTTCACGGTCAAGAAGGGCGACGACGTGGTCGCCGTCGACGCCATCGACCTCGACGTGGCGGAGGGGGAGCTGGTCGCCTTCCTCGGCCCGAACGGGGCCGGCAAGTCCACGACGTTGCGGATGCTGACCACGCTGCTGCCGCCGACCTCCGGGTCGGCCACGGTCGCGGGGTACGACGTGACGGCCGAGCCGGGGCGGGTCCGCCGTCGCCTGGGCTACATCGGGCAGGGCAACGGCGCCGGCCACTACCACCGCGTCCGCGACGAGGTGGTGATCCAGGGGCGGGCGTACGGGTTGCCCTGGAAGGACGCGCGGCGGCGTGCCGACGAGCTCCTGGAGGCGTTGCAGCTCACCGCGATGGCCAAGCGCGGCGCGGGGACGCTCTCGGGCGGCCAGCGTCGGCGGCTCGACATCGCCATGGGGCTGGTGCACGCGCCGCCCCTGCTGTTCCTCGACGAACCCTCGACCGGCCTCGACCCGCAGAACCGCGCCAACCTCTGGGAGCACGTGCTCGGCGTGCGCGAGCGGTTCGGGACCACCCTGTTCCTGACGACGCACTACCTCGACGAGGCCGACACGATGGCCGAGCGGGTCGTGGTCATCGACCACGGCCGGGTCATCGCCGACGACGCCCCGGCACGTCTCAAGGCCGACCTCGCCGGAGACCAGGTGAGCATCACCGTCGACGACGCCAGCCGGACCGCCGACGCCCGCGACGTGGCCGACCGGCTCGCCCAGCTGCACGAGGTCCGCATCGACGGCGCCGAGGTCCACCTGCGCGTCCCCGGCGGCGCCGACGTCCTGCCGAGCTACCTGCGCGAACTCGACGCGCGCGGGGTCGTGGTCCGCAGCGCCGAGGTGTCCCGCCCGACCCTCGACGACGTGTTCCTCGCGCTGACGGGGCGGAGCCTGCGCGAGGAGGCCGAGGCCGCCGACGACGCGCGCGCGGCAGAGGACGCCGATCCGACCGTCACCACCCAGCCGCCCCGGGAGGTCTCCGCGTGAGCAGCAGCCCCACCACCTTCGTCGAGCGTCGCAGCGCCCCCGTCGGCGACGCCATCACCATCTTCATCCGCCAGTCGCTGCCCCAGCTGCGCGAGCCCTGGGGCCTGGTGTTCGGGATGCTCCAGCCGCTGGTGTTCCTGGGCTTCTTCGGACCGTTGCTCGGCGGCGTGGTCGACACGCCGGGCGCAGGCGCGACGGGGGTCGGCGCCGGCGACCCCTGGCTGTGGTTCGTGCCCGCGGTGCTGGTCATGCTCGCCCTGTTCGGGACCACCGGGTCGGGCTACATGATGCTGACCGAGATGCAGACCGGTTCGCACGAGCGGCTGCTGGTCACGCCGATCGACCGCACGGCGATGCTGGCGGGTCGGACGCTCGGGGACGTGGCGACCCTCGTGGCCCAGGGGGTGCTGATCGTCCTGGTGATGCTGCCCTTCGGCCTGCGGCCCCACCCCGTCGGGGTCGTGGTGGCGCTGCTGCTGCTCGGCGTCCTCGGGCTGGCGTTCGGCGCGCTGTCGCACGCGCTGGCCATCGCGCTCCGCACGCAGCAGGAGATGTTCTACATGGTCCAGTCCAGCATCCTGTTCCCCCTGCTGTTCCTGTCCGGGCTGATGCTGCCGCTGGAGATGGGTCCCGGATGGATGCAGACGGTCGGTCGGTGGAACCCGCTGACCTACGTGGTCGAGGCCCAACGGGCGCTGTTCGACGGGCGTCTGACCGAGGGGGTCGTGCTCCAGGGCACCGCCAGCGTCGTGGCGCTGGCCGTCGTCGGGCTGGCGCTCGGGACCCGCGCCATGCGGCGCGCCCACGGCTGACGGCGCCCGTCGAGCACGTCCCCGGCGCGTCGACCGCAGGTACCGTCCGCGGCGTCCGGAAGTCCCGGCCGTCCCCGGGACGTCCCGGCCGAGGAGGACCCGGTGACCACGACCGAGCTGCGCGGCGCCGACCGTGCCGAGCGGGTCGCGGAACGGTTGTCGGGTCCGGTGCTGATCGCCGCGCTGGCCTCGATCCCCGCCACCTTCCTGACGCTGTTCGACGGTGCGTTCCAGACCGCCGGCACGACCCTCAACATGCTGTCGGGCGCGGTGCTGGTCGCCGAGACGGTGGTGCTGCTCGCCGTCGCCGAGGACAAGCGCGCCTGGCTGCGCGACAACCGCTGGCTCGTCGCCCTGACCGTCGCGGTCGTCATCGCGGTGGTGTTCGCGATCGGACCCGTGCAGCTGCTGCGACTGGTGCGCGTCGCGGGCGCGCTTCGCATCGTCCGGGTGCGGCGCATCATGAAGGCAGGTCGCATCATCCAGGAGCGCTACGGCCTCGATGCGAGGTGGGAACGGATCGCCACCGGGGCGGTGACCCTCGCCGTCGCCGCCTTCGTCGCCATCGTGCTCGCCGACCCGACCTCCCAGTCGCGCCAGTTCCTCGAGGGCGCCGCCGG
>CAYSTY010000005.1:0-28965 GCA_964433685.1 uncultured Actinomycetota bacterium
ACACCCTGTAGCCCCGTCGCTCACCCGGGTGCAACGCGTCCGCCTGGGTGCAACGGACCCGCCTGGGTGCAACGAGCCTGGCCCGCCGTGCCGGACGCACCCAGCCGTGCCGGACGCACCCAGCCGTGCCGGACGCACCCAGCCGTTCAGCCGCTGGAGTGACCGGGGAAGACGCGCGCCTCCGGGTCGATGTACACCGCGGCGTTGTTGACCGCGGTCGCCGCCTCGCCGAACCCGACCGAGATCAGGCGCACCTTGCCGTCGTACTCGGTGATGTCCCCGGCGGCGAAGACGCCCTCGATGTTGGTCTCCATCCGGGTGTCCACCAGGACGTGCCGACGGTCGATCTCGATGTCCCAGGACTTGAGCGGCCCGAGGTCGGACTTGAACCCGAGCGCGGCGACCACGGCCTGGACCTTCAGGGTCTCACGTTCGTCGCTGCGGTTGTCGAACACCTCGACCGACTCGATGCGCTCCTCACCGGAGATGCGCGCCACCTCGGTGAAGGTCAGCACCCGCACCGAGGACTCCATCAGCTTCTTGACCGAGTCCTCGTGGGCGCGGAAGCGGTCGCGGCGGTGGATCAGCGTGATCGACCGGGCGATGCCCTCGAGGTTGAGCGCCCAGTCGCACGCGGAGTCGCCACCGCCGACGATGAGCACGTCCTTGTCGCGCATCACCTCGAGCTCGCGGACGAAGTAGACCAGGCCCTTGCCCTCGTAGTCGTCGGCGTCGGGCAGCGGCCGGGGCGTGAAGGTGCCGATGCCGCCGGTGATGACCACCGCCTTGGTGGCGACCTGTTCACCCTTGTGGGTGCCGATCACGAACGAGCCGTCCGCCTGCTTCTCGAGCGTCTCCGCCCGGTGACCGAGCAGGTAGGTCGGGTCGTAGGGGGCGGCCTGTTCGACGCAGCGCTCGATCAGGTCCTGGCCCTTGACGGCGGGGAACCCGGCGACGTCGAAGATGAGCTTCTCCGGGTAGAGCGCGGCGACCTGTCCGCCCGGCTCGGGCAGCGAGTCCAGCACGGCGACCTTCAGGCCACGGAACCCGGCGTAGTAGGCACCGTAGAGCCCGGCGGGCCCCGCACCGATGATGGTCAGATCGACTTCGTGACGTGCCACGACGAGCTCCTCGAGGTCTGGCCGCTCCGACTACCGCGACCCGGCGAACGCACCGTAGGCGGCCCGACCCGTCGGACCCGAACCGAGGAGCCTGGACAGCGGGACGCCCCGCGCACGAACCGCACGCGGGGCGCCCTCCTGGCGCGGTTCAGCCGCGGCGCCGCAGGGCAGCCGCCGCACCGAGCGCAGCCAACGCAGCCAACGCTGCGCCGCCACCGGTCACCGGCAGGGTCCCGGGCGCCGCCGGGGCAGCCGGCGGCGAGGCGACCGGCGTCGCGTCCGGACCGGCGGGCGTGGTCGGCGTCGAGGCGTCCCCGGTCCCGACGCCCGCCCGTGCGGGGGCGACCTGCAGGTCCACCAGCGGGCCGCCGGCGACACCGGCCAACGCCCCGAGCACCTGCACGGACACGGCACCGGAGGTGGCCTGCGTGCCCGGCAGCCCACCCACCTCGGCGTCGGCCACCGACCGCGGCAGCAGCTCGACCGACAGCAGTTCGGCGAGCGGGGTGGCTCGCAGCTCGGCCAGGACGGTGTCGTCGAGGACGCCGGCGACGGCGTCGAGGGCGTCATCGACCCCGGCCAGCACCGGCAGCGAGAACAGCGTCCCACCGAGCTCCACGAGCGCCGGGGTGGCGTCCCCCTCGGTGGCGCCGTCGGTGAGGTCCGCGGTCACGGTCGCTGCCCCCGGAGCGACGGCGACCTGGAGGAGCGGACCGCCGACGAGGTCGCCGAGGTCGTCGGTGAGGAGACCATCGACGAGGTCGCCGACCACGGGCAGCGGCGCGACCGCGTCGCCGAGGGGGGCGAGCAGACCGGTCAGCTGCGTCAGCAGCGGCGCCACGGCCCCCGTGAGCAGGTCGCCGAGCAGCTCGTCGAGCAGAGGGATGTCGACGGTGATGCCGATGGCGCCCCCCTCGGTCGGTCCGGCGACCGCCACCACCTCGTCACCGTCGCGCGCGACGCCGCTCTCGGTCTCGAGCAGCTGGACGCTCACGATGCCACCGGCCCCCGTCAGCCGGTCGAGGAGGTCGCCGCTGGTGATCGTCCCGAGCAGGTCCCCGCCGAGCAACAGGTCCGTCACGCCTCCGAGCACGTCGCAGGCGGTCGGCACGGCCGCGCCGAGCAGGCCGGTCAACGTCTCGAGCAGCTCAGCGAGCTCGTCCGGGGCGGCCTCGCCGATCGCGCCGAGCAGCCCCCCGACGTCGAGCGGGGCGAGCGCGGCGACGCACTGCGCACGGACGTCCCCCACGGCCGCCTGCAACGTGCCGAGCAGCTCGTCCTCGATGGGGCCGAGGAGCGCGTCGAGCGGGAGCGTGGCGAGCAGCTCGTTGAGCGGGGCGAGCAGGTCCCCGTCGAGGGCGAGCAGGTCGATCTCGGCGACCCCCGCGGTCGCGACGGCGGCCGGGACCGCACCCTCGGCGGTGGCATCGCCACACGCCACGCCGGCGCCGATCAGCGCGTCCAGGGGTGCGGGGACCGCCCCGAGGCAGCGATCGGCTGCATCGACCGGGTCGGCGACGAGCGGCCCGTCGGAGCGGGCCTCACGGCCTCCGACCGCGGTCCCGGCGAGCGACACCGGCGCCGCCGTCGCGAGCGCCTCTCCCGGCACGGCGGACGCGTAGGTGCCGCCCACCTCGAGCACGTCGTTGCCGGCGATGCTGAGGCTCAGCCCGGCGCTCGACGCTTCGGCGGCGTAGGACTCGGTCGCGGCGCTCACGGGGGTGGCGGCGAGCAGCAGTGCCGCCGCGGCGAAGCCGGCGGTCAGGGTGCGGGTTCGGGACACGCGGGACAGCTCCGGTCAGGCGCGTCGCGCGGGCGCGCGCGCAAGCAGGCTGTCGGCACGGAGGGTGGTGCCGACGACCGTGCGGACGCTAGGCGGTGGCGCTCGGTGACCGAACCACCCCGGTGGGTGGTGTTCATCTGGCCCGGACGGACTAGCCCCCGCAGCGGACCTGTGCCGGCGCCCGCCCCAGCGGTCCCGGTTCACCGTCGTCGTCGATGCGGACCGCGCAACCGTCGAGGTCGGCCACGAGGGCCAGCGCGACCTCGTCGGTGAGCGCACGGACCACGCCGCGGCCGACGCCGTCCGCATCGTTGCCGAGGACGGCGAGGTGGTAGACCGGCTCGTCGTCCCCGGCGGGCGCGGACGGGTCGGCTCCCGCCGCGATGACCTGCCCGCTGAGCGCCGCCACGTCCCGCAGCGTGCCGGTCTTGCCGAGCAACCGACCGTCGGCGGCGGTGCCGCGCAGGCGACGCTCGAGCGTGCCGGAGCGACCGGCCACGGCCTGGAGGCTGCGCCAGGTGCCCCCGAAACGGTCGTCGGCGGTCAGCCGTCGGTCGAGCTCGACCAGCAACCGGGCGGTGACCCGGTCGTCGCGTGACAGACCGGACCCGTCGGCGAAGCTCGCCCCGTCCGTCGGCACGCCGAAACGCTCGAGCACCTGACCGAGGGCGCGATCGGCGGCGGTCCAGCTGCCCTCCCCGGTCCGTGCGCGGGCGACGGCGAGCGCGAGCGCGTCGGACAGGTGGTTGTCGCTGCGCTGCACGGCGAACCGGAGCACCTCGGCCAGCGGTGGGGAGGTGACCATCGCCAGACGTGCCACCGTCGGGTCGGCAGGGGCTTCGACGCTCGCACCGCCGTCGACGGTCACACCACGCTCGCGCAGCAGCCGACGCAGCTCCTCCGCGGTGTGCAGGACCGGATCCTCGACGAGCGAGGTCCGCACCGTCGGTGGCTGGTCGCTGCCGAGCTCGGCGAGCTGGTCGAGGATGCTGACCGGTGCCGCGTCGGGGTCCTCGACCGCCTCCTGCTCGGCGTCCTCGCCGTCCTCGCCCTCCTCCGCGTCCTCGCCGTCCTCGTCCTCGATCTCGGGCAGCTCGATGAGGGTGCGCAACCCTCCGTCCACGGTCAGGCCCGCCGGGTAGCGACCGTCCAGAGCGCTGAGGTAGTCCTCACGCCAGCCGGTCGGGAGGGCGGGGGGAGCGAACGCGGGCGCGCTGCCGCGGACCTGGCCGGTCAGGTGGGTCAGGCCCGCAGCCACGAGCTGGTCGGCGAGGTCGGCCAACGAGGTCCGCGGTCGGGCCGGGTAGATGAAGCGGGCGTACTCCTCGGTCACGAGGGTCGGGTCACCCGAGCCGATCACGACCAGGTCGCCGTCGAGGGTGCCGTCGCCGTCGATACCGGCGGTCGCGTCCACCACGGTGCGCAGCTGCGCCCCCGGCCCGAGGGTGGTGAGGGCCGCCGCCGCGGTGACCTGCTTGAGGGTCGAGGCGGGCAGCACGGGGAGGTCGGGCTCGTACGCGACCAGCTCGCGGCCGTGCTCGTCGACCACGAGCACCGCCAGCGTCAGCTCCGGTGCGGCCCGGGTCGCCTCGGCGACGAGCCGTTCGAGGGCGGCGACCAGCTGCGGGCGGGAGGCAGGTTCGGGAGGCGGCGGCTCGTCGGGGGCGGCCGTGGGCCCGGGAGCGGGCGGGGGCGCCGCCGGCGGCTCCGAGGTGGCCTCCACCGGTGGGGACGTCGGCACGTCCTGCGGCCCCGCGGCGCGATCCGTGGACGCGCCGGTGCAGCCGACGAGCAGGGCCAGCGCCGCGACGACGGCGGTCCCCCGCCGGGCGGCGCGCCGTCGGGGCCGGTCGACGGCCCCGTCCATCAGCTCGGCGCGTCGACGGAGTCGAGCAACCCGCGCAGCTGGAACCCGCGCGAGGGGTGACGGAGCTTGGTCAGCGTCTTCTTCTCGATCTGCCGTATGCGCTCGCGGGTGAGCCCGAACTGGGCGCCGATGTCCTCGAGGGTGTGCTCCTCGCCGTCCATCAACCCGTAGCGCAGCATCAGGACGGTGCGCTCACGGTCGGTCAACGCCGCCAACGCCCGCTCGACCTCACGCTTGGCGAGCACCGCGGTGGCCGAGACCTCCGGGTCGATGGCGTCCTCGTCGGCGACGAGTTCGCCCATCGTGGCGTCGCCGTCCTCACCGATCGGCTTGTCGAGGGAGGCCACGTCCTGCGCGGCGAGCTTGACCTCGCGCAGCCGCTCGACCGGCAGCCCGAGCTCGGCGGCGATCTCGTGCTCGGTGGGTTCGCGGCCGAGCTGCTGCAGCAGCGCGAACTCCGCGTACCGGACCTTGCCCATCAGCTCGTGGACGTGGACGGGCAGGCGCACGGTGCGGCCGGTGTTGGCCAGACCTCGTTGGAGGGCCTGACGGATCCACCAGGTCGCGTAGGTCGAGAACTTGTAGCCCTTGGTGTGGTCGAACTTCTCCACCCCTCGGATGAGGCCGAGGTTGCCCTCCTGGATGAGCGAGAGCAGGTCGACCCCACGACCGCGGAACTTGCGCGCGACCGAGACCACGAGGCGTAGGTTCGCCCGGATCATGTGGTCCTTGGAACGCTCCCCGCCGCGGGCGACCATCCGCAGCTGCACCTTGCGCCGCGGCGTGAGCTTGGTGCCGGACGCGAGGATGGCGTCGGCGGCGAGCCCGGCCTGGTAGCGCTTGGCGAGGTCGACCTCCTGCTCGGGGGTGAGCAGGTCGGTGCGGCCGATCTCGTTGAGGTACTGGCGCACCGAATCGGACGAGGCCGACAGCGGCTGCGCTTCGGGGCGGTCGGCGTCCTCGACCAGGTCGTCGAGGACCTGCATGCCGAGGTCGCGCGCCGCCTGCGCGGTGTCCTCCACCCAGTTGTCGGGGTGGGTCAGCGGGTCGTAGAGCTCCTGCAGCTCGCTGAGCAGGACGTACCCGCGGGAGGCGCCGCGCTCGAACAGCTCGGAGGTGGGGGTGACGTCGGTCAAGGGGGCTTCCGTCTCGTCCCTGGGGGCTCGTGGCTCGTCCCGGCGCGCGCAGGTCACCGCGTGGGGGTGGGCGCGTCGCGTGGCGACGTTGGCGACCCCCGGGAGCGGATCCCGCGGCCGGACCACCACGAGCGTGTCTCGGACAGTGCTCGGTGCGGTGCGCGGTCGGTGCGTGGCGTCCCGGGAGCGTGGCCGCAGCCACCCTCCCCCGCGGGACCTGCAGAGGATACGGGGCAACCGCGGGAGTGTCAGCGAGACCGCTGACGCGTCAGGCGACCTGGGGTTCGAGGTGCCGGGAACGCCGTCCGAAGGCGACCACGAGGATGGCCGAGACGTACATCAGCAGGCCGTAGACCGCCGACGGCGCCGCGTACAGCGGCTGGGTGTCGCTCAGCAGGGTGGCGACGAGGATCCCGAGGGTGGCGTTCTTCACGCCGAGCTCCACGGCGATGGTCAGCCGGTCCTGCGGCGGCAGCCCGGCGATCCAGCCGGTCAGGCCCCCGACGACCAGCCCGAGCACGTTGAGCAGGATCACCGCCGGGCCCGCCTGGCGCAGGAAGACCGGCACGTCGCTGCCGAGGTCGATCGCGATGCCGGCGATGAGCACCACGAGGATGATCGCGCCGAAGGCGGAGACGCCACGCTCGATGCGGGCCGCCAAGCCCTGCGAGCGGGCCCGGATCACCATCCCGATCACGACGGGGACGAGCACGATCGCCACGAGCTGCCCGATGGTGCGCAGCACCGGCAGCGCCACCGCCTCCTCACCGCCGCCGAAACGGTCGATCGCGAACTCGACCACGAGGGGGATGGTCAGCACGGTGGCCAACGACGCGATCACCGTGAGCACGATCGACAGCGCGACGTTGGCCCGGCTGAGGTAGGCGATGACGTTCGAGGTGGTGCCGCCGGGAGCGACCGCCACGATGACCACGCCGATGGCGATGGCTCCGTCGAGGCCGAGCAGCCAGACGATGCCGAGCCCGAGCAGGGGCATCACCAGCAGTTGCGCCACCGCGCCGACCACCAGACCCCGCGGCGCCGCCGCTTCGCGGCGGAAGTCCCCGGTGGTCAGGGTGAGGCCGATACCGACCATGATCACGAACAACGCGACCGGTAGCCCGACGCTGACGAGCAGGCTGTCGCCCTCCACGGCTGTCCCTCCCGAGCGGCCGGGCGGGACCCTACTCGGCGCCGTGGGCGTGGGCGGACGCCACGCGGGGAGCGTCGGCCGGGCGGCGCGAGGCGACGAGCGAGGCCAGGATCGTGGTCAGCGGGACCGCGGCGATCAACCCGAGCGAGCCGACGACGGTCTTGACGACCTCGACGGCGAGCACCTCGGAGTTGATGATCTCCCCCGCGCCCAACCCGCCGGTGGAGAACACCACCAGCAGCGGCAGCGAGGCGCCCGCGTAGGCGAGGAAGAGGGTGTTGACCACGGACGCGATGTGGTCGCGCCCGACCTTCATCGCTCGGACGAACAGACCCCGGACGCCGAGGGTCCGGTCGGCGTCGTGGATGGCGAACACCGTCGAGGCCTGCGACACCGTCACGTCGTCGAGCACCCCGAGCGCGGCGATGATCAGTCCCGCGAGCACGAGCCCCTGCAGGTCGAGGCCCACGACCTGCTGGCGGGCGAAGACGGCGTCCTCGGAGGCGAACCCCGTGATCGCGGCCTGGTCGATGAACACCAGCCCGAGCACGACCGTGAGCGCCAGCGCGGCGGCGGTGCCGACGACCGCGGCGGTGGTCATCTCGTTGACCCCGTGGGCGAGGTAGAGGGTGACCACCATGACGGCCAGGGCGCCGACGAGGGCGACCGCGGGCGGGGAGGTGCCGGCGAGGATGGCCGGCACGACGAACCTGACCACGAGCAGCAGCGACAGCCCGAGACCGATGAGCGAGCGCAGCCCGTGCCAGCGGCCGACCATCAGCACGGCCGCGATGAACGCGCCGAGCAGGATCGCCAAGGTCGGCAGGCGGGGGAAGTCGGTGATGAAGTAGTCGACCGCGCCTTCCGGGCCGACGCTGCGGGCGAGTTCGACCCGGTCCCCCGCGCCGATGGCCGGGTAGCCGCTGAGGTCCGCGGTCAGCTCCACGCGGTCGCCCTCGTCGGGCCCCTCGAGCAGTTCCACCTCGATGCGTGCGATCTCGCCACCGCCGACGAACGGGTCGTCCGAGGTCCCGGTGACCTCCACCGCGGTGATCCGGGCGGTCACGAGCGGTTCGGGTGGCTCGCCGCGTGCCGGCAGGTCACCGGCAGCGGGCCAGAGCAGCACGAGGCCGACGACGGTCGCCGCGACGATGACGGTGACCACCGCCAGCAGCTGGCGGTGTGTGCGCGTGCCCAGGTCCAACGCGGAAGGCTCCCCGGTCGAGGACCGGGGAGCCTACGCAGGTGCGGGTGCGGTCAGGCCGCGCGGTCGAGCACGTCGAGCAGACCGGACAGGTTGTGCGCCCGCGAGGGGTGACGGAGCTTGGCCAACGCCCGGTTCTGCATCTGACGGATGCGCTCGCGGGTGAGGCCGAAGTGCGCGCCGATCTCCTCGAGGGTCTGCGGCTCCTCGCCACCGAGCCCGAAGCGCAGCACCAGGATGATGCGCTCCCGGTCGTCGAGCGCGTCGAGCGCGGCTTCGATCTGGGCCATCGCATCGCCCTCGAGAGCGGTGTCGGCCGGGTCGACCACGCCGGTGTCGGCGATCAGGTCGCCCATGGTGGCATCGCCGTCCTCACCGATCGGTCGGTCGAGGCTGACCAGCTCCTGCATCGCCTCGCGGACCTCACGCACACGGGTCGCGGTCAGACCCACCTCGGCGGCGATCTCCTCCTCGGTGGGGTCACCGCCCTTCTGCTGACGCAGACGCAGCTCGGCGGAGCGGAGCTTGCCGTACAGCTCCCAGACGTGGGCGGGCACGCGGATGGTGCGGCCCTTGCTGGCCACGCCCCGCTGCAGCGCCTGACGGATCCACCACACCGCGTAGGTGGAGAACTTGTAGCCCTTGGTGTGGTCGAACTTCTCGACCGCACGCAGCAGACCCAGGTTGCCCTCCTGGATGAGCTCGATGAAGTCGAGGTCACGCCCCGAGAACTTGCGGGCCTGCGGGACCACGAGGCGCAGGTTGGCCTGGACCATGCGCTCCTTGGCCTTGGCACCGTCGCGGCTGATGGTGCGCAGACGGGCCTTGCGGGCCCGGGTGAGCGGACCGGCCTTCTCCTTGAGCATCTCGTCGGCGGCGAGACCGGCCTGGTAGCGCTTGGCGAGGTCGGCCTCGTCCTCCTTGGTCAGCAGGGCGTGGCGTCCCGCATCGTTGAGGTACTGGCGGACGAGGTCGGTGGTCAGGGCCGCGGTCGGGTCGGCGAGCGCCTCGGGCGCGTCGTCGGCGACGTCGTCGATGACCTGCACGCCGGCGTCGCGCGCGGAGGTGATCGCGTCGTCGATCCAGGTCTGGCCGTGCAGTTCCGGGACGTACAGCTCCTGCAGCTCGGAGAGCAGGACGAAGCCGCGCTCGGACGAGCGTTCGAGTAGCTCCTCGACCGCGATCTCGGCGGTCGGTAGCTCGACGGGGTTCACGTGGCCTCCTCGAGGGGGCGGTAGCGCGCGGGGGTCACCCTCGCACGGGTGGTTCGGAGCCGTCGACGCGAGGGTGACCACCGACGGACAGGTGCCGGGGGGTCCGGGAGCGAAGGCGGTGGTCGACGGGACGGGGCTGGGCGGGTCGTAGCGGGGCGTACGGGTTCAACGCACCCCGTCGGCTCCTCCATCCCCCGGCCGTCCGTGACGTGCACCCAGCGCGCGTTACGGGCGCTCCGGGGTCACCCCTCGGTCGCGTCGTCGGCCACCAGTTCCACCTTGAGACCGTCAGGATCCTCGCAGAACGCCGCGAAGTGGTCCGGACCGCCGGCGTAGGGGTGCCGGTCGGCGTACAGCAAGCGGCCGCCGCGCGCCACCAGACCCTGGCTGAGTCGGTCGACCTCGGCGCGCGTCCCGGCGTGGAAGGCGACGTGGTTGACGCCCGCGTCGCGGCGGTGCAGCCCCCGCGCACCGGCCGGCGCCTCCACCAGCGCCAGGTAGGTGTCACCGCGGCGGTAGGAGCACCCCTCGTCCCACTCCTGGTGCGGTTCGTACCCGAGCTGGTCGAGCAACCACCCCCAGAAGGTGTGCGCCACCTCGAGGTCGCGCACGTACAGCTCGAGGTGGTGCAGGGTGCCGCGCTCCGCCACGTGTGCTCCGCCGTCCGCCGGGTCCGAGCCTAGCGGCGGGGCCGGACCGAGCCGCCGGCGGGACGGGTACGAACTCGGCTTCCATGCACCCGACCGGCGATGCTGCCGTCCCCTCCGTCCACCCCCGTCCACCCCGTCCGAGGATCGCCCGTGGCCCGCACCGACCAGCGTCTGCCCGACCTCGAGGTCACCCTCCACACCGGCGAGGTCACCTCACTCGCCGCGCTCGCGGACGGGCGCCACCTCGTGGTGTTCTTCTACCCGAAGGCCTTCACCGGCGGCTGCACCGCCCAGGCGTGCCACTTCCGCGACCTCGGTGCCGAGTTCGACGAGGTCGACGCGGCGCGGGTGGGTGTCAGCCGCGACGACGTCGCCACCCAGGCGCGCTTCGCCGACGAGCACGCCTTCGACTACCCGCTCATCGCCGACCCCGACGGGACCGTCGCGAAGGCGTTCGGCGCCAAGCGTCCGGGCCCGCTGTGGAGCAAGCGCCAGACCTACGTGCTCGGTCCCGACCTGACCGTCCTCGCCGCGATCTCGAGCGAGACCGACATGGACAAGCACGCCGACGACGCGCTCGCCCTGCTGCGCGAGCGCCGCGGGCGGTAGCGCGGGCGCCGACGGCTCAGGCGCCCGACGTCACCCGCCCGCGCCCACGGTCCACGGCCACACCCTCGGCCTCGAGGTGGTCGGCCTGGGTGCGCTCCTTGCCCGGTGCCAGCCGGCCACCCGCGGCCACGACGCGCCACCACGGCAGCGCCACCTCGGCGGTCGCCAGGACCCGCCCGACGGCGCGTGCCGCGCCGGGATGGCCCGCCTCCGCGGCCACCTCGCCGTAGGTGAGGACCTCGCCGGGCGTGGTGCCGAGCACGACGGCGACGACGCGACCACGGAAGCCGTCACTAGGCTCGTCGGACGCGCCCGCCCGGTCCGAGGAGGTCACCGGTGATCACCGCCTTCGTGATGCTCGACGTCGACGTCGCCCGCGTCGGCGAGGTCGCCGGCACCCTCACGGAGGTGCCGGGGGTGCGGGAGGTCTACTCGGTCACGGGACGCTACGACCTGATCGTCAAGGTGGTCGTGGCGCACAACGAGGACCTCGCGGACGTCGTGACCGGTCGGATGGGTGCCATCCCCGGCATCGAGACCTCCGAGACCGTCATCGCCTTCCGCAGCTACTCCCCGCGGCTGCTCGACGAGGGGTTCGCGCTCGGCGAGTGACCGTCAGCTGGCCGGCTGGCGGTCGGGCTTGGCGGGGTAGGCGATGCGTGGGTGGTAGATGCCCACGAGCGACTCGACGATGGTGTCCCGGGCGGCACGCAGCTCGCGGAAGGTCAGCTCGCTGTCGTCGAACTGGCCGTCGTCGACGCGTTCCTCGAGGAGACGGTCGACGGTCGTCTCGATCTCGTCGCGTGGCAGCGTGCCGCGCGACATCGCCATCGCGCGCGTCGTCGCCTCGCAGCAGTCGGCGAGCAGGAGGATGGCCGCCTCCTTCGAGCGCGGCTTGTGCCCGTGGTAGCGGAAGTGGCTCTCGTCCACCGAGTCGGCCTCGCGTCCCTCCGCGAGGGCGGTCTTGACCGCCTTGTCGTAGAAGTAGCCCACGAGCATCGTGCCGTGGTGCGAGCCGATGCAGGCCACCACCTCCGGGGGGAGGCGGTACTCGGTCGCCATCTCCACCCCGTCCTTGACGTGGTTCTGGATGATGACGGCGCTGACCTCGGGTTCGAGGTCGTCGTGCGGGTTGGCGATGCCCTGCTGGTTCTCGATGAAGAAGTGGGGTTGGCGCACCTTGCCGATGTCGTGGTACAGCGCCGCGACCGTGCCGAGCAGCGGGTCGGCACCGACCTCACGGCAGGCCCGCTCGGTGAGCGAGGCGACCATCACCGAGTGGTTGTACGAACCGAGCGCCTTGGTCTCGAGCTCGCGCAGCAGCGGGTGGTTGCGGTCGGACAGGTCGAGGAGGGCCGTGACGGTCGGCAGCCGGAACAGGTTCTCGAGGAACGGCATGGCCCCCTGGACGATCAGCGCGGTCGCCAGCCCACCGAGCGCTCCTGCGCCGAGCCCGATCAGGAGGTCGTCGTTCGGACCGAACACGGCCACGATGCCGACCGCGAGCAGCGGGTAGGCAACGGCCGCCCGCAGGGTCGCCGACCGCAGGTCGGAACGCGCCGCGATCCCCCGCGACAGCGGCACGCTGACGAGGACCGTCGCGGCGGCGAACAACGCCAGCGAACCGCGCGAGGGCGAGCTCAGCAGCACGATGACCGCCGCCGGGAGCATCGTGGCGATGCCGACCACGGGGTGGATCAGCAGGGCGACGAGCATCCCGTAGGCCCCGGCCGGGACCACGTAGCCCAACCCGGGTGCGGTCAGCTCGGTCAGGACGCTCGTGCCCACGACCAGGGCGGCGAACGCGACCGTCAGCACGCCGAGCAGCAGCAGCTTCTTGCCGCTCCCCCAGACCCGAGGCTGCATCCGCTGGAGGTACACAGCGGCCACGGCCACCAGCAGCACCGCGGCGATCGCGCTGCGTCCGAGCGCACGGAGGGGTGACGAGCCGACGAGGCCGAGACGCTCGATGGCCTCGAACTGCAGCGGCTCGACCACCTGGTTCTCGCGCACGATGGCGTCACCGACGTTCCAGACGCTGGCGATCTCCCCGACCTCCTCGGCCGCCCGCACGCGGGCGTCGCGGGTCGCGTCGGCGTCGGTGACCACGGTGGGTCGCATCACCGCGCGCGCGAGCGGCGCGGCGACGGTCTGGGCGGTCTCGGCCGGGAAGGGCCGCAGCGCGATCTCCTCCTCGAGCTGGGAGGTGATGACGTCCTCGAGCTCGTCGGCGGTGACCCGCTGCCGCGCCAACTGCGTGACCAGGCCGACCGTCTCGCGTTCGACGGCCTCCAGGTCGGCGTCGGACAGCCCGACGAGCGCGTCGGCGACCTCCTCGGGGAGCGCCGGCACGGCGGCGAGGATCGCGTCGACCTGCGCAGCCTGCGCCGGCGCCGCGGGTGTGGGCCGGTCCTCGTCCTCGTCGGGCTCCTCGGCCACCGGCTGGCGGGCAGAACGCGCAGCGCTGAACGCGGCGCGTGCGTCCTGCACGATGGCGGACTGGGCGGCCCGGTCGGGCACGGTGATGGGTGGGACCGACTCGGCGACCTGCGCACGTTCGCGTTCGGTTGCTTCCTCGTCCTCGACGCGCACCTGCTCGTCGGCGATGACGGTGCGCGGCGAGGGCTCTCCCTCGACGATCGGCTGTTCGTCGGCCACCGAACCGGCACCGACCAACAACGGGACCAGCACCACGACCAGCGCGGCGGCCAACAGCCGTTGCGCCGTCAGGCGGCTCGTTCCGGTCTCGAACACCTCGTCCCTCTCGTGCGGCGCCCCGGCGGCCCTGGCCGTCGGGGCCCGACCAGTGTCGCGCATCCCCGGTGAGGTTGCCGCGCACGCGCGGCGCTAGCCTCCGGCCGCCCGTCACCGGACCACCAGCGGGAGCCCGTTGCCGCACGCCCGCACCCCCTCGCCCTGGGTCACCCTGTCGCGCGACACGTGGGCCACCCTGCGTTCGGCGACACCGATGACGCTGACCCAGGCCGACGTCGACGCCCTGCGGGGCACGGCCGACTCGCTCACCCTCGACGAGGTCGCCGACGTCTACCTGCCGCTGTCGCGTCTGCTGAACCTCTACGTCGCGGCCCGCCAGGACCTGCACCGGGTCACCGACACCTTCCTCGGTTCGCTCGCCGCCAAGGTCCCCTTCGTGATCGGTGTGGCCGGGTCCGTGGCGGTCGGCAAGTCGACCACCTCGCGCATCCTGCAGGCGCTGCTCGCACGGTGGCCCGACCACCCCGAGGTCGCCCTCGTCACCACCGACGGGTTCCTGTGGCCGAACGCCGAACTCGAGCGCCGCGGGCTGATGGAGCGCAAGGGCTTCCCCGAGTCCTACGACGTGGCGTCCCTGGTCCGGTTCGTGGCCGCGGTCAAGTCCGGCGCACCGGAGGTGACCGCACCGGTCTACGACCACGTGACCTACGACGTGGTGCCCGACGAGAAGGTCGTGGTCCGTCAGCCGGACGTGCTCATCGTCGAGGGGCTCAACGTCCTGCAGTCGGGATCGAACAGCGACCGGGTGTTCGTGTCCGACTTCTTCGACTTCTCGGTCTACGTCGACGCCGCCGAACAGGACATCCAACGCTGGTACGTCGAGCGGTTCCGGACGCTGCGCGGGACCGCGTTCCGCGACCCGCGGTCCTACTTCCGCCGGTTCGCCGACCTCGACGACGAGGCAGCCGACGCGACGGCGGTCGACATCTGGCGTCGGATCAACGGGCGCAACCTGCGCGAGAACGTCGCGCCGACGCGTTCGCGCGCCGACCTGATCCTGCAGAAGGGTCCGAGCCACGCCGTCGAGCAGGTCCTGCTCCGCAAACTCTGACCGCGGGCCAAGTGGGTGCAGAGCGTGGCCTCAACGCCACCGGCCGTACCCGCTACCTCGCCGCGTCCGCACCGGGCCGCCAGCGGGTGCAGAGCGTGGCCTCGACGCCACCGGCCGTACCCGCTACCTCGCGGTGACGGCCCCACCCGGCGGCGCCGTCAGGCGCGACCGACGGGACGTGGCCCGGTCCCGACCGGGGACCACGTCGCCAGGATCGCCCGGATCGCCGTCACCGTCGCCAACGGCTGGTCGAGCAGCAGGTGGTGGTGGGCGTCGGGTACGCGCACGAACGGCACGCCCGCCGCAGCGGCCGGGGACCCGGCGACCAGCTCACGCATGTGGTCGATGACGTCGTCGTCGACGATGGCCGACAGCTCGCCGGTCACGACCGCCAGCCGGCAGGCCACCTGCGCCAGCTGGGGGGCGTACTCGCTCGGCAGCTTCGGTCCCGACCGCGTCACGAACAGCTCCGGGTCGAACTTCCAGGTCCAGCCGCCGTCGACCGGCTTCAGGCTCCACCGGGCGATCCGGTCGAGCAGCCACGGGTGGCGGCGCGGTTGCGGCGGGACGAGGTGGAAGTGACGCACGGCCTCGTCGATGTCGGGGTAGGTCTTGGGTGCGCGGAACAGGTTGCGTCCCCGACGGTCGGCTTCGGCGGTCTCGGGGTCCGGCCGCCGTACGGGCGCATCCAGGAGGATGGCGGCGTCGAGCTCGTCACCCCGGGTGGCGGCGGCCACGATCGTGACGAACGCGCCCATCGAGTGGCCGGCGACCGTCACCGGGCCGCGACCGCCCCCGGCCGCGGCGACGGCGAGCACCTCATCGGCCCAGGTCTCGACCGGGTAGACGTCGCGGTGGTCGCTGTCGCCGTGGCCGCTGAGGTCGAGCGCGACGACCCGGTGGTCGTGCGCGAGCAGCGGCGCGAGCGGTGCCCACCACCGGGCGTGTGCGGCGCCGCCGTGGACGAGCACCAGCGTCGGTGCCTGGCGGGGGCCCCAGGCGAGGTAGCGCACGACCGCCCCGTCGACGGTCACCTCGCCGGGTTCCCCCGGGTCGGTCGTGGCCTCGGTGAACCACGCCGGTGGCTGGTGACCGTCGTGCCCGCCGCGCTCCGGGTGCTCCTGCGCGTCCTGCGCCACACCGGCCTCCGTCGTCTCCGCCCGGGTCCCGCCCCGGGTCGAGGTGACCCTACGCTGGCGACGCCGGATCCTCCGGTGCTCGCCGTCGTCGACCCGTGCAGGAGCCGCCTGCGGTGACCTCCCCGCCGTCCCCTCCCTCGCAGGTGCCGCTGTTGCGGTCCATCCGGCTGCTGTGGGCCGGGTTCACCGGGGCGCTCGCCGTGATCGCGTTCGTGGTCCCGGCCGTCGTGCCGGACGCGGGGTCGTCCGTGCCGGCGCTGTTGCCCATCGCGCTGGCGGCGACCGCGGGGCTCGGCGCCCTCGCCGGGATCGACGCGATCGACCGTGCGATGGCGGCTGCCACCCCGCGCGACGACCGGGCCGCGGTCGCCGAGCTGCGCAGCCGACTCGTGATGCAGGCGGCGATCGCCGAGGCGCCCGCGCTGCTCGCGGTCGCGCTCGCGTTCGTGCTCGGTCCACCGCTGGCGGCCACGGCGGGTGCGTTGCCGGGGCTGATCGGCATGCTCCGTGTCCGGCCGAGCACGGCACGCTTCGACCGCTTCGACCAGGCCTGGCGCGCCGCCGGTCTGGACGCCTCCCTACGACGGGCGCTGACGTGACCTACGACGCTGTCCTGCTGGTGTCCTTCGGGGGACCCGAGTCCCCCGACGAGATCATCCCCTTCATGGAGCAGGTGACCGCGGGGCGAGGCATCCCGCGCGAACGGCTCGAGGAGGTGTCCGAGCACTACCTGCTGTTCGACGGTCGCTCCCCCATCAACGACCAGAACCGGGTGCTGCGGGCCGCTCTGGAGCAGGAGCTGGCGGATCAGGGCCGCCCGCTGCCGGTCTACTGGGGCAACCGCAACTCCGCACCGTGGCTCGCCGACGAGCTGCGGCGGATGGAGGGCGACGGGGTCCGCCGCGCCCTGTGCGTGGTCACCTCGGCGTACTCGAGCTACTCGGGTTGTCGCCAGTACCGCGAGGATCTCGCGCGGGCGGTCGAGGAGGTCGGTGACGGCGCGCCCGAGCTCGACAAGGTGCGCGTCTACTACAACCACCCGGGCTTCCTCGAGCCGCAGGTCGACCTCGTCGCCGCCGCGATCGAACAGCTCCCCGAGGACGCCCGCGAGGGCGCCCGGATCGTCTTCACCACGCACTCGATCCCGACGACCATGTCGCGCCACAGCGACTACGAGGTGCAGCACCACGAGGCCTGCCGGCTCGTCATGGACAGCTTCCCCGGGCGGGTCTGGGAGCTGGTCTACAACTCGCGTTCGGGGCCGCCGCAGGTCCCGTGGTTGACCCCCGACGTCAACGACCACCTCGCCACGCTGGCCGCCGAGGACTGCCCGGGCGTCGTCGTCGTGCCGATCGGGTTCGTCTCGGACCACCTCGAGGTGGTCTACGACCTCGACGTGGAGGCGCGCGCGACCGCGACGGCGCTCGGCCTGCCGTTCGTCCGCGCCGGCACGGTGGGCGTCGACCCCCGCTTCGTCGCGGGGTTGGCCGAGCTCGTCCGTGAACGCACCGACGAGGCGCCCCGGCGGGCGCTCGGGACCCGCGGTCCGAACTGGGACGCCTGCCCGGTGGACTGCTGCCGCGCCCCCGCGCAGCCGGAGCGGCCCACGGTCGCCTCGGCCCCACCGCCCCCGACGCGACCGGCGGCGCCGACGAGCTGACCGGTCCCGACGGCGCGGCCGCGCCTCACCCGGCGGCGTCGCTGCGCAGCTCGACCTCGAGGGCCGCGATCAGGGTCGCCGCCTGGGCGATCTGGCCGTCGTCGGGCCGGTCCACGCCGGTGACGATCCGGTCGAGCGCCAGCGCGGTGTCCCCCGCCGGCTGCTGACCGAACGAGCCGAGCGTGCCGGCGAGTCGGTGCGAGATGCCCCGGATCCGACCCCACGCCTCGAGGTCGTCGGGGTCCTCGCGCACCCGGGCGGCGTCGGCCACCAACCCATCCACCAGCTCGAGCTGGCTCGGGCGGACCTCGAGCCACAGCGCGGCGATCAGTTCCTCGTCGCTGGTCACGGACCGCCCCCCGGGCAGCCGCGGTGGCGGAGGCGGCTGCCGGGCGGGAGTCTGCCACGCGACGTGGGGTCACGCCCCAGCGGGGTGTCGCTGGTGCCCGGTAGCGTCCCGGTCATGGACCTCTTCCTGCTCCGTCACGCCCAACCCCGCTGGTCCGAGGACGGCATCTCCCGCGTCGACCCCGGCCTGACCGAGCTCGGCCGCGCGCAGGCCGAGGCGGCTGCAGCCCGGCTCGCGACCATCCGGTTCGACGAGGTGCTGGTGTCCACCGCGCGGCGCGCGGAGGAGACCGCCGGCCCACTGCTCGAGCGGCTCGACCCGTCGGTGCGGGTCACCTCGGCGCCGTGGCTGCACGAGATCCGCAACGATCCGGCCTGGGAGGGCAGCCCCAGCGACGAGGTCGAGCGCATCTTCGCCGAGGCGCGGGCCCGGGGGCGCGAGGAGTGGTGGGACGGGCTGCCGGGCGGTGAGAGCTTCCGCGACTTCCACCGCCGCGTGGTCGCCGGTCTCGACGACCACCTCGCCGGCCACGGCATCGTGCGCGATGCCCAGGACCTGTGGGACGTGCCCGACGAGGCGCCGGAACGCGTCCTGGCGATCGCGCACGCGGGGACGAACTCGGTGGTGCTCGGCCACCTGCTCGGTCTGGACCCCGAACCGTGGGAGTGGGAACGGTTCGCGTCCGACCACGCCTCGCTGGCGTGGCTGCGCACCGCACCGATCGCCACCGCCCACCTGTTCGGGCTGCAGCGCTTCAGCGACGTCGAGCACCTCGGCCCGGACCAGATCACCGCCTGAAGCGGGTGGCCCCCCGCGGCGCCGGGGCGGCCGACGGCGCGGCCACGCACTCGCCGGGCAGCGGGAACCAGCGCAGCGCCTCGGCGTCGGCCGGCAGCACCGCAGCGTCCGGGTCCCCGCCGTGGGGACGCGCCGCGGCGAACACGTCGCGCGCCGCGGCCAGCACGTCCTCGAGGTCGTCGTCGGCCGCCGGCGCGGGACGCGGTGGCCAGTGCACCTCACCTCCGCCGATGATCACGTCGCGCAGCGACCACGGCGGTGACGCCGTCCCCGAGCGGTGGGTCCAGCGGCCCGTCGTCACCGCGAAGCGGTAGTCGTCGAGCAGACGCCACCCGTCGCGGGCGACCAGGCGGACCGCAGCGACCAGGAACCGGGCGACGGCGTCGGTCGTCGCCCAGGAGAAGTTGACGCGCACCCACCCCGGCTTGATGCCCTCGCAGCCGGTGGCAAGCACCCGCTCGAACGCGTGGGAACGTTCGAGGTCGATGCCGAGCAGGCGGTGCCCGTACGGGCCGGCGCAGGAGCAACCGCCCCGGGCCTGGATCCCGAACAGGTCGTTGAGGATGGCCACCACCAGGTCGTGGTGCAGGTAGCGGCCGGGACCGTGGCGGACCACGAACGAGACGATCGAGAGCCGCTCGGCGGTGGACGAGCCGAGCACCTCGAGGTTGGGTTCCTCCGACCAGGCGTCGATCGCGAACCGGGTCAGCGCCTCCTCACGCGCGGCGATGAGGTCGGTGCCGACGGCGTCCTTGACGGCGAACGCGAGCCCGGCGCGGATCGAGCCCACGATGTCGGGCGTCCCGCCCTCCTCGCGCAGTTCCACCTCGTCGTGGTAGCGGTGCTCGACGGCGTTGACGTAGGCGACGGTGCCGCCGCCCGGCACCGCCGGCACCGCGTTGGTGAACAGCTCACGGCGGGCCACCAGCACCCCCGGTGTGCCGGGACCGCCGACGAACTTGTGGGGCGAGAGGAACACCGCGTCGAGGTGGTCCCGGTCCCCGTCGGGTCCCCGGCCGGAGGGGCCGACGTCGATGGCGAGGTACGGCCCGGCGGCCGCGTAGTCCCAGAAGGCCAGCGCCCCGTGCTGGTGCAGCAGCGCCGAGACCGCACGGACGTCGGTGACGATGCCGGTGACGTTGGACGCGGCGGAGAAGCTGCCGATCCGCAGGGGACGGTCGGCGGTCGACAACAGCGCCGTCTCGAGCGCGGCCAGGTCGACGTGCCCGTCCCCGTCCTCGGGGATGGTGATGACCTCCGCGATGCTCTCACGCCAGGGCAGCTCGTTGGAGTGGTGCTCGAAGGGCCCGAGCAGGACCACCGGCCGTTCGTGGTCCGGCAGGGAGGCCGACCACCCGTAGCGTTCGTCGAGCGCACGTGGGATCCGTAGTCCCAGCACCTGCACCATCCGGTCGATCGCGGCGGTCGAACCCGAACCGCAGAACAGCACCGCGTGCGTCGCCCGCTCGGCGCCGACGGCGTCGCGGATCAGCTCGCGCGCGTCCTCGCGGAAGCGGGTGGTCTGTCGTCCCGTCCCCGACGTCTCCGAGTGGGTGTTGGCGTACCGCGGCAGCACCAGCTCGCGGATCGCGTCCTCGATGAAGCTCAACGCGCGACCCGACGCGGTGTAGTCGGCGTAGACGACGCGCCGCGGTCCGTACGGGCCGTCGACGACCTCGCCCTCGCCGATGACCGAACGCCGGACGAGCTCGAGGGTGGCCAGCTGCTCGGCGGTCGCCGACTCGAGCCCACCGATCGGCGCCGCCACCTGCTGCACCCCGCGTCCTCCCGTACCGGAGCAGCGACGGTACCCACGTAGCGCGGGCTCGTCGGCGGGAGCGTCGTGACGTGCGAGACTCCGCCGCGCGCGGCCGTCCGGCCGCGCGCCAGGACGGACGGACGGCACGTGGCGAGGACGGCGACCGAGCACGAGGACGGCTGGGGTCCGACCGTGGCGGGCCAGGGACGACGGCGGCGGCGGCCGCTGCGTGCCCTGGCCGTCGTGCTGCTGCTCGCGCTCCTGGCCATCGTCGGGTTCGGGCTCTGGGCGAGCGCCCAGATCCCCCGGACCGAGGTCGACGGCCTCGCGAGCGCCGGTCGGACCATGCACGTGCTGGTGACCGGGTCCGACAGCCGGGCGGACCTGACCCGCGAGGAACAGAACGAGCTCACCACCGGACGCGACGACGGTGCCGGCGAACGCACCGACACCATCTTCGTGATGACGGTCCGCGGCAGCTCCGTCGCCATCCTCGCCTTCCCACGCGACCTGTGGGTGACGCGCTGCGACGGCAGCTCCGGCCGCATCAACGTCGCGATGCAGCTCGGCGGTCCCTCGTGCCTGGTCACCACGGTGCGCCAGCTGTCGGGCATCCCGATCAGCCACCACGTGTCGGTCAGCTTCGGTGGGTTCCGTGACGTGGTCGATGCGGTCGGTGGCGTCGAGGTCTGCCTCGAGGACGCCATCGCCGACCGCGACGCCGGTATCGACCTGCCGGCGGGCTGTCAGCGGCTCGATGGGCGCGACGCGCTCGGGTTCGTGCGCGTCCGCAAGATCGACAACGACCTCCAGCGGATCCAGCGCCAGCAGGCCTTCCTCAAGGCGCTCGCCGGCGAGATCGCGTCCCCGGGCACGCTGCTGAACCCGGCGCGGGCCGTGCCGCTCGCCAGCCAGATCGGCGGGGCCATCACCGCCGACCGCGGGCTCGGCCCCATCGACCTGGTCCGCCTCGCGCTCGGGGCCCGGGGCCTCGCCGGCGGGGCGTCGGTGACCGAGACCGTCCCGGCCACCGTCGGGACGGTCGGCAGCGCCTCGGTGCTGTTCGTGGACGACGCGGCGGCGGGTCCGCTGTTCCGGTCGTTCGCGGACGGCTCCATCCTCGATCGTGCCGGCGACGACGCGGCCGGCATCGCCCCCGCCGACGTCCCCGTCCGGGTGCTCAACGGCGCCGGGGTCTCCGGTCTGGCCCGGCAGGTCGCCGACCTCCTCGCGGCGCGCGGCTTCCCGATCGCGGAGGTCGGCAACGCCAGCGACCGTGACCGGACGGTGGTCCAGCACCCGGCGCCGCAGCGCGCGGGTGCGGAGCTGGTCGCCGGTGAGCTCCCCGGCGACGTCGAACTGCAGGAGACCTCGGAGGTGTCACAGGTGACGGTCGTGCTCGGACGCAACGCGGCGGCGATGGGATGACGGACACGCGCCCCACCCCGGTGGTCCTGACGGTGTGCCTCGGCAACATCTGCCGCTCCCCCACGGCCGAGGCCGCGATCCGCGAGGCCGCCGCCGCGACCGACCTCGACGTGGAGGTCCGGTCGGCGGGGACCGGCGACTGGCACGTCGGCGCACCGCCCGACGAACGGATGCGCGACGCGGCTGCCGCCGTCGACCTCGTCCTCGACGGCGCGGCCGAGCAGGTGACCGCCGACCACCTCGCGGCGGCCGACCTCGTGGTCGCGATGGACCGGTCGAACCTCGGCGACCTCGAACGGCTCGCGCGGTCCTGCGGCGCGGACACCCCCATCCGGCTGTTCCGCGCCTTCGACCCGGCGAGCCTCGCGACCGGCGACCTCGAGGTCCCCGACCCGTACTACGGCGGCCCCGAGGGGTTCGCCCACGTGGTCGAGCTGTGTCGCGCCGCCGCCAGGGGCGTGATCGCCTACCTCGCCGGCGAACGCGAGGACCCCGGACCGCGGTGAACGGGCTCCCGACCCTGCCGGAGGGCCTGCCGGCGGTGACCGAGGCCACGCCGCTCGGCGGTGGGGACGTCGGGCGGGTCTGGCGAGCGACGCTCACCGACGGACGTGCCGTGGTGGTGAAGGCCACCCCGTACGACGCGGAGCTCGAGGCCGAGGGGTTGGAGGCGCTCGCAGCTGCGGGGGCACCGGTCCCCGCCGTGCTCGCGCTCGGTCCGCACGTCCTGGTGATGGCGGCCGTCGACGGTCCGCCGGACTGGGCCGGGCTCGGCACCGCGCTGGCCGTCGTTCACGCGAGCCACGGGCCCGGTTTCGGGTGGCACCGCGACAACGTCATCGGTCCCCTGCCGCAGGCCAACGGGTGGCTCGCGACGTCGGGCAGCTTCGTCGTCGAGCGGCGGATCCGTCCCCACCTCGAGGTGCTGCCCGGCGAGGTCGCCCGGCGCCTGGCCGCGGCGTGCGAGGGGCCGCTACCCGCGCTGCTCGACGAGCACGACCCACCGCCGAGCCTCCTGCACGGCGACCTGTGGACCGGCAACGTGGTCGCCGGCCGCTGGCTCGTCGACCCCGCCGTCCACCACGCCGACCGCGAGACCGATCTGGCGATGCTGACGCTGTTCGGCGCTCCACCGGCGGCGTTCTGGTCGGCCTACGAACGTGCGGCCCCGCTGCCCGACGGGTGGGAGCGGCGCCGCCCCGTGCTGCAGCTGCCGCCGCTGCTCGTGCACGTCCGCCTGTTCGGGTCGGGGTACCTCCCCGGGGTGGTCCGTGCGCTCGACGACGCGGGCCTGCCCTGATCCGGTGACCATCCTGGATCGGCCGGGTCGTCACCGGCGCCGGGTGGTGCGGGCGGTCGCCGTCGCGGTCGTCGGATCCTCGGGCCAGGGGTGCTTGGGGTAGCGCCCACGGAGCTCGGCGCGCACCTGCGGGTACCCGGTCGCCCAGAAGCTCGGCAGGTCGTCGGTGACCTGCACCGGCCGCCCGGCGGGCGAGAGCAGGTGGAGCAGGACCGGGACCCGCCCGTCCACGACCGCAGGCGTCCGGGTGGCGCCGAACAGCTCCTGGAGCTTGACCGCCAGGACCGGACGGTCGCCGTCCGGGTCGTAGGTCAGCCGCGCCGTCCGGCCGCTCGGCACCGCCAGGCTCGCCGGTGTCAGCCGGTCGAGGTCGCCGGCGGCCGTCGGCGGTGCGAGGGCGAGCAGCACCGAACGCACCGGGACCCGGCTGAGGTCGCCGCGACGCCGCGCACCGTCCAGGAACGGCGCGAGCGTGTGCTCCGCGTCCGCGAGCAGCGCCGCATCCGTGACGTCCGGCCAGGGCGCCCCGAGGGTCCGGTGCAGCAGCTGGAGCCGAGCCTGCAGGGCCCGGTCGTCACGCGACCAGCCGAGCGGTCCGAGCCCCTCGCGGCGCAACCCGTCGAGCAGCGCCGCGCGCAGTAGCTCGGCGGGCGGGCGCGACGCCGGTGCGGTGACGAGGGCGACCGCGCCGAGCTGCCGGCGCTGCTCGGCCACGACGTCGCCGTCACGCCAGGCGACGGAGGTCACCTCCTCGACCTGGTCGGCCAGCGCCTCGAGCAGGTCCTCGCGCGTCACGGCCGCGGCGAGGTGGATCCGCGCCTCCGACGCGTCGTCGCCGCCGCCGCTGCGGCGCACGTGATCGCGGGTCCCCCGGTCGACGGCGGCGACGGCGAGGTGGCGCTCGCCGGCCAGGGGGTCCCCCGGTCGGAGGGTCGCCCCGCGGCCGTTGGCGAGCAGGAACGCGCCGCGACGTCCCGCCCGCGCGACGGCGACCCGATCGGGGTAGGCCAGCGCCACCAGGGTGCCGACGGCATCCGGGTCGCCGTCCGTCGCCGACCCGCGGACGCCCATGAGCGACCGGATCCGGCGGGCCTCGCGGCGGGCGGTCGCCAGCGCCCCGCGGCGGACGGTGACGCCGGCCGGTGGCGGCGCGCCACGCAGGACCGCGACGCGGGTGGCGAGGTCGGCGTGTGCCCGCTCACCGTGCAGCGGATCGCGGTCGGTGAGGACCGCCGCGAGGTCGGCCGCCGCACCGCCGAGCCCGCGGGCGGCCCCGACGACCACCAGGTGCGCGAGCCGGGGGTGCAGCGGCAGGCGGGCCAGCTCGCGTCCGTGGGCGGTGGGACGGCCGGCGTCGTCCACCGCTCCGAGCCGGGCCAGCACCTGGCGGGCGCGGTCCCACGCCTCCGGGGCGGGGCGGTCGAGCAGGGCCAGGTCATCGACCTCGGCGCCCCAGACGGCGACCTCGAGCGCCGCCCCGGTGAGGTCGCCGGTGGCGATCGCGGGGGTCGGGTGCGCCGGTCGGTTCGCGTGGGACGCGGCGGTCCACAGACGGATGGCCCGTCCCGGAGCCAGACGTCCGGCCCGACCGGCGCGCTGTTCGGCGCTGCCTCGGGACGCCGGCACGGTCACCAGGCCCGTCATCCCCGTCGCCGCGTCGAACCGGGGTTCGCGCGAGCGGCCGGCGTCCACGACCGCGACGACACCCGGGACGGTGAGGCTGGTCTCGGCCACGTCGGTGGCCAGGACCACGCGACGACGGCCCGGCGGCGCCGGCCCGAGCACGGCGTCCTGCTCGGCGGGTGGCAGGCCGCCGTGGAGCAGGCGGACGTCGGCCGGGACGCCACCGGGCGCGTCCGGCAACCGTGTCGCGACGGCCCGCAGGTCCCGCACGCCGGGCAGGAACACCAGCACGTCCCCGTCGTCGGGTGCGAGCGCCTCGCCGATCGCCTCCACGGTCGCCGCGTGCAGGTCGGTCGGTGCGTGCGCGACGTGGCTGACCGCCACCGGGTAGCTGCGTCCCGCCGCCCGGATCAGCGGCGCACCACCGAGCAGGTCCGCCACCGCCGCCCCGTCGAGGGTCGCCGAGGTGACCAGGAGGCGCAGGTCCGGACGCAGCGCCGCCCGGGTCTCGAGCGCGAACGCCAGGCCGAGGTCGCTCTCGAGGCGACGTTCGTGGAACTCGTCGAACAGCAGCAGACCGACCCCGTCCAACGCCGGGTCGCGTTGGAGCCGGCGCAGCAGGACCCCGTCGGTGATGACCTCGATGCGGGTGGCCCGCGAGGTCCGGCGCTCGTCGCGGGTGACGAGCCCCACCCGCTCCCCGACCTGCTCACCGAGCTGTGAGGCCAGTCGGTGGGCGGCGCCGCGCGCCGCCAGCCGACGCGGTTCGAGCAGCAGCAGGCGCCCCGTGAAGCCGTCGTGCAGCAGCAGGTCGAGCGGCACCCGCGTGGTCTTGCCCGCGCCGGGTGGTGCCTCGAGCACGGCGACACCGGTGTCGTCGAGCGCGGCGCGCAGCGCCGGCAGGACCTCGTCGACGGGCAGCGGGTCGCCCCCGGCCGGGGCGGGCCGGTCGTGCGGCGGGGCGGTCGGGTCGTCCACCCGTGCGACGCTACTGCCCGACGCAGCGCCTCCGACGCGTTCGGTGGGCGCATCGACGCGGGCCGTGACAGCCACTAGCGTCCGCTCGCCGCACCGAGGTGGGGTGCCGACCCGGTGCGGGCGGCGCGGTACGAGGAGGAGACGGTCGTGGGTGTGCTGCTCAAGGTCCTGATCGGAGCGGCGGCGCTGTGGGTCGCGGTGCAGGTCGTCCCCGGTCTCGAGTTCGACGGTTCGATCGCGGCGCTGCTCGGTGTGGCCCTCATCCTCGGTGTCATCAACGCCGTCGTGAAGCCGATCATGACGCTGCTGTCGCTCCCGTTGGTCCTGCTCACCCTCGGGCTCTGGCTCCTGGTGGTCAACGCGCTCGCCCTGTGGATCGTGATCGCGCTGTCGGACACGTTGGACCTGGGTCTGTCCTCCGACGGGTTCGGATCGACCTTCCTCGGCGCGCTGGTGGTGTCCCTGGTCGTGTGGGGGCTCGAGACCGTCACCGGGACCCGCGACTGATCCGGCGCGTCAGCGGACCTCGCCGCCACCCTGGCGGGTCGTGGCCAGCTCCACCAGGCGCGAGCGAGCCTCGTCGCCCTCGAGCGGCGGGGTGTGGTCCCCGGCACCGTCACGCAGCCCCTCGAGCACGTCGAACAGGGCGGACTCGGCGTCCCACCTCGGCCTCCAGTCGAGCTCGCGACGGGCGCGGTCCGAACGCAGCAGCGGCGTGTGCAGGCCCATGTCGAACCAGCCCGGATCGACCGGGAGCAGCCGCGTGTTCCACGCCGCGGTGAGCGCGGCACGAGCCAGCCGGGGCGGCACCGGGACCGTCCGGGCACCGAACGCCTCGGCGATGGCCGGCAGGTCGAGGGCGGGCTCCGCCGCGAGGTTGAACGCCCCGGAGACGTCGCGGGTGACGGCTGCGCGGATCGCCTCCGCGACGTCCTCGGTGTGGGTCAACTGCACCGCGATGCCGGGCACGTCGGGCACGATCGGGGTCCGGGTGACCGCACCGAAGGCGGCGTCGGGGACCAGGCCTCCGACGAACAGTCGGCGCACGTGCGCCGCCGTAGGGCGCTGCACGATCAGCGACGGTCGCAGCCGGACGACGCGCGTCGGGTGCCGCGCCTCGTGGTCGTCGAGGAGGCGCTCGACGTACGCCTTGGCGAGGCTGTAGTGGGACGTGGCGATCCCGTCGGTCGGCCACGACTCGTCGACCCACGTGCCCGGCGCGGCCGGTGAGTACGCGCCGACCGACGAGATGTTGACGATGCGTTCGACCCCGGCCGCCGCGGCCGCCGCGAACAGGCGCCGGCTGCCGACCGCGTTGACCTCCCACAGCCGGTACGGCACGCGGGTGGGTTGGATGATCCAGGCGAGGTGGACCACGGCGTCCGCCCCCGCGAGGACGTCGATCAGCGGGTCCGGCTCGGGCACCCCCGCGCGTGGGGGCGCGAGGTCGAAGCCGACGTAGCGGACCCCGGGCGGACCGATCGCCGGCCGCCGACGGGCCAGCCCGATCACCTCCCCGACCTGCGGATCGGCGGCGAGCGCCTCCACGGTGCGCACGCCGACGTTGCCGGTCGCTCCCGTCACCACCACGCGAGGTCGCTGCGGCACCTGGCTCCTGACCGTCGGGGGCGCCACCGTGCCGTCCCCCGGCCGGTCGTGCCCCTGTCGACCGGCCCCGGACCTCGTAGCCTCGGGCCCCCGACCGTCCCGTCCGTCCCCCGCCCCCGTCCCCCGCCCCCGTCCCCGTCCCCGTCCCCCGCCCCCTTCACCCGAGGAGACCGTGTGGCCGCCGATCCGACGTTGACCGGGGCGACCACCGAGCTGTTGCGGACGATGATCCGCAACGGCTGCGTCAACGACGGCACGCCGGACTCGGGCGAGGAGGTCAGGAACAGCGACCTGCTCACCCACTACCTCGAAGGTCCGGGGCTCGAGCTCACCCACCACGAACCCCTGCCCGGACGGCGGTCCGTCCTCGCCCGGATCGAGGGCTCCGACCCGACGGCGCCGACCCTGCTCCTGCTCGGGCACACCGACGTGGTCCCGGTCTCCCCCGACGATTGGCGGGAGGACCCGTTCGGCGGTGAGGTGATCGACGGCGAGGTGTGGGGTCGCGGCGCGGTCGACATGCTGAACCTCACCTCGTCGATGGCGGTCGCCGTCCGCCACCTCGCGCGGTCCGGGTTCACCCCGAAGGGCACCCTGAAGTTCCTCGGCGTCGCCGACGAGGAGGCGGGCGGGACCTGGGGTGCGGACTGGATCACCGAGCACGCCTGGGACGAGGTCGGTGCCGACTACGTGCTCACCGAGTCCGGCGGCATCCCCACCGACACCCCGACGGGCCGGCGCATCGTGATGATGTCGGGCGAGAAGGGCATCGGCTGGCGGCGGCTGACCGTCCACGGCACCCCGGGGCACGGGTCGATGCCGTACGGGGCCGACAACGCGCTCATCACCGCGGCCGAGATCGTCCGCCGCCTCGCCGCCCACGCCCCGGTCCCGCAGCTCGGCGAGCACTGGCGCGCGTACGTGGACGCCCTCGGGGTCGACGGGGACGCCCGCGACGCCCTGCTCGACCCGGGCCGCGTCCGGGACGCGATCGCACAGATGGACCCGCGCATCGCCCGCTACTGCCACGCGACGACGCACACGACGATGTCGCCGAACGTCATCGCCGGTGGCACCAAGACCAACACCATCCCCGACCGGATCGAGCTCGAGGTCGACATCCGGACGCTGCCGGGGCAGACCGACGAGGACGTCGACGCGATGCTGACCGAGGCGCTCGGCGACCTCGCCGACCGGGTGGACGTGGCACCCGTGGTCGCCTCCCGTCCTGCCACGAGCTCCCCGCGCGACACCCCCCTGTGGGACCTGCTCACCCGCCGGGCCACCGCGGTGCACCCGGGCGCCGAGGTGCTGCCGTTCATGCTGACCGGTGGCACCGACGCCGCGTTCTTCCGCGCGCGGGGGGCGACGGCCTACGGCGCCGGGATGTTCAGCGCGCGCACCTCGCTGGCCGATTTCCAGTCCCGCTTCCACGGTCACGACGAACGCATCGACGTCGAGTCCCTGGGCCTGTCCGCCCAGCTGTGGCTGGACCTCGCCGAGGGCCTGCTCACCTGACACCCGGAGGTCGCCCGTGCGGTCCCGCCACCTGGCGCTCCTGCTGGCCGTCGCCGTGCTCGCGGCCTGCGCGTCCGACGACGGGTCGGACGCGGCGCCCACTCCGACACCGACGCAGGCACCCGAGGGACCGTCGACCGAGGAACCCGAGGACCCGGCGGACGCCGCGCCCGAGCCCGACCCCGGACCGCCGAGCGAGGTCGAGGTCGCGGTGACCGACGTCGCGACCGACCTCGACGCGC
>CAYSTY010000006.1:0-3778 GCA_964433685.1 uncultured Actinomycetota bacterium
CGAGGCCGCCGCGCCGACCGAGGCCGCCGAGTAGCGCCCGCTCCGCCCGACCCCCGATCCCCCCAGGTTCGCCCCCAGGTCCCTGCCCCCGGGACCGTCGACCGACGAGGCACACGATGCCGAAGCAGAAGACCCACAGCGGCGCCAAGAAGCGCTTCCGCGTCACCCGGAACGGCAAGGTGATGGTGCGCCGGAAGAACCGCGCCCACATCCTCGAGAAGAAGTCGGCCGCCCGCAAGCGCCGCCTGTCGGGTGACACCGTCCTCGCCCCGGGCGACGCCGCCAAGGTCAAGCGTCTGCTGAACCGCTGAGGACCGGCCCCCGACGGCCGTCCCCACACCTGCGGTAGCGGTCCCCGCACCGCACGACGAAGGAGCACGACGATGGCACGCGTCAAGCGTGGCGTCCACGCCAAGAAGAGCCACAAGGCCGTCCTCGATCGGGCCAAGGGCTTCCGCGGTGCACGCAGCCGCCGGTTCAAGGTGGCCAAGGAGGCCGTCTACCACGCCGAGCGGTACGCCTACCGCGACCGGCGGGCCCGCAAGGGTGACTTCCGCCAGCTGTGGATCACCCGCATCAACGCGCAGGCGCGCGCCGAGGGGCTGTCCTACAGCCGCTTCATGCACGGTCTCAAGCTCGCCGAGGTCCAGCTCGACCGCAAGGTCCTCGCCGACCTCGCGGTGCGCGACCAGGCCGCCTTCGGTGCGCTCGTGGCGACCGCGAAGTCCGCGCTCGAGGCCGACGCGGCCTGACCTGCGCCCCGCCTCCGCCAGCGCCGGCCCCCGTGGCCGGCGCTCGCGTTCCGCCGGAGCCGTCGTGACCGACGCGACCGTCCTGACCTCGACCCGCAACCCGCGGGTCCGCGCCGTGGCGGCCCTCGCGCGGCGTCGCGAACGCGTCGCCCGGGGTGAACACCTCGCCGAGGGCCCCCGCGCGGTCGGGGAGGCGCTCGCGGCGGGGCGGGTCGTCGAGGTCCTCGCGACACCGGAACGGGTCGGCGAGCTCTCGATCCCGGCCGGCGTCCGGGTCACGCTCGTGGCCGAGCACGTCCTCGCGGCGATGGCGGATGCCTCCACCCCCCAGGGGGTCGTGGCCGTGGTGAGCTCCCCGCGCGCCGACCTCGCTGCGGCGTTGACCGGCGACCTCGTCCTGGTGCTCGACGCCGTCGCCGACCCGGGCAACGTCGGCACCATCATCCGGACGGCGGACGCGGCAGGTGCCGGTGGGGTGGTCGTCACCAGAGGGTGCGCCGACCCGTTCGGACCCAAGGCGGCACGGGCGGCCGTCGGGTCCACCTACCACCTGCCGGTCGCGACCGACGTCGAGCTCGCACAGGTGCAGGCGGCCTGCCGCGCCGACGGCCGCCGGCTGCTCGGGCTCGATGCCGGCGCGGAGCGATCCGTGTTCGACCTCGACCCGTCGCCCGGGCCGGTCGCGCTGGTGCTCGGCAGCGAGGCGCACGGCCTCGGTGACGCTGCTGCTCTCGACGGGACGCTCGCCGTGCCCATCGCCGGACGGGCCGAATCGCTCAACGTGGCCGCGGCGGCGGCGGTCGCCGCCTTCGCCGTGGCGCGTCGCTTCGGTTGCGGAGCGAACGGGTAGGGTCGGCGCCGAGCCGAGGGAGGCGAGCTGCGGTGGCGGACGAACGTTCGGTCCTCGACGCGTTGCCGGAGGCGGTCGTCGTGGTCGACGGTGACGGACGGGTGTCGCTGCTCAACGATCGCGCGGAGTCCCTGCTCGGTGTCCGTCCCGGTGCGGTCGGCCGGCCGCTCGACGCGGTCCTCGAGCTGCGCGACGACACCGGCGCGCGCTGCCGCGTCCTCGCCGCCCCACCCGCGGTGGGGGACCGGCTCGCCGAACGCGTCCTGCACGTGGCGATCGGTGGCCGTTCGCGGCCCGTGGCCGTCGCCGGTCGCTGGCGGGACGGCCAGTTCGTGCTGACGGCCCGCAACGCGGGACGGCGCGAGCAGCTCGACGCGGTCCGCGGCGACGTGGTCGCCACCGTCAGCCACGAGATCCGCTCGCCGCTGACCAGCGTCAAGGGCTTCACCCGCACCCTGCTCGGACGGTGGGACCGGTTCTCGGACGAGCAGAAACGCGCCATGCTCGAGACCATCGACGCGGATGCCGACCGGGTCACGCGCCTGCTCAAGGAGCTGCTCGACGTGTCCCGGATCGACGCCGGGCGGGTCCAGCTGCGCCGCAACCGCGTCGACGTGCGCCGCCTCACCGAGGCCGTGGTCGACAAGGCACGCCACCACGAGGACGCCCGTGACCGCCGGGTGAGGGTGGTGACCGCCGGCGACCTACCGCCCGTCCTCGCCGATGCCGACAAGCTCGAACAGGTCCTGATCAACCTCGTCGAGAACGCGCTCGGGTACTCCGACGGTCCGGTCGAGATCCGCGTGTCCGTCGCGGACGGCGAGCTGCACCTCGTCGTCGCCGACGAAGGACCGGGCATCCCCCGCGACCAGCACCGCCTCGTCTTCCAGAAGTTCGGGCGTGGCCGCGACGTCAAACGCGCCGGGACCGGCCTCGGGCTGTACATCACCAAGGGGCTGGTCGAGGCCCACGGGGGCCGGGTCTGGTTCGAGGTCGACACGCCGGTCGGGTGCTGTGTCCACGTGGTGATCCCGGTGGACGCCATCGGCACGCCGGGGTGACCTGACCGATCCGCACCGGACCGGTCCGACCGCGCCCGAGGCCGTGCGGCCCCCCGTCTACCCTGACCGTGCGCGTCCGACCGGCCGCGCGACCGGACGCAAGCGAGCCGCCGCCGTGATCGATCTGCCAGCACTCCAGGACGAGGCCGTCGCCGCCGCCGCGGACGCGGCCGACCTCGATGCGCTCGACGAGGTGCGGGTGCGGTTCACCGGCAAGCGGTCACCGCTCGCCGACGCCCAGCAGGGGATGCGCGAGCTCACCCCGGACCAGCGCAAGGAGCGTGGCCAGCAGCTGAACGCGTTCAAGGCCGCCTTCGGTGCCGCGTACGAAGCCCGTCGCGCCGAGCTCGCGGCGCTCGCGTTGCGGGCACGGCTCGAGAACGAGCGTCTCGACCTGACCCTCCCGCCGCGACGGTTGCCCGTCGGGCGTCCCCACCTGCTGACCCAGGTCGAGCACGAGATGCTCGACGTGTTCACCGGGATGGGCTTCGCCGTCGCCGAGGGGCCCGAGGTCGAGGCGGGGGCCTACAACTTCGACCTGCTCAACATCGAGCCCGACCACCCCGCGCGCCAGGAGATGGACACCATCTACGTCTCGCGCGAGGACGACGTGGTCCTGCGCACCCACACCTCACCCGTGCAGGCACGGGTGATGACCACCGAGCGACCACCTCTCGCGGTGGTGTGCCCGGGACGGGTCTACCGCGCCGACTCCGTCGACGCGACCCACTCGCCGGTGTTCACCCAGGTCGAGGGGCTCGTGGTCGCCGAGGGCATCACCATGGCCCACCTGCGCGGGACCCTGCTCACCTTCGCACAGCGTCTGTTCGGGGAGGACCGTCGCATCCGCATGCGACCGTCGTTCTTCCCGTTCACCGAACCGTCCACCGAGATCGACGTCACCTACGAGCAGCACCCGTCGGGGTGGCTCGAGATCCTCGGCGCCGGCATGGTCGACCCGAACGTCCTGACCGCGTGCGGCATCGACCCCGAGCGCTACAGCGGCTTCGCGTTCGGCATCGGCGTCGAACGCGTGGCGATGCTGCGCCACGGGGTCGACGACATCCGCGACCTGTTCGACAGCGACGTCCGCTTCCTCACCACCTTCTGACCCG
>CAYSTY010000006.1:3878-28215 GCA_964433685.1 uncultured Actinomycetota bacterium
CTCGGTCGCTGTCGCTCCCTCGTTGCCTCGCCTGTCCGATCCCCGGAGTCGCCCGTGAAGCTCCCGCTGTCCTGGCTCGCCGCCCACGTGGACCTGTCGACCACCGAGGTCGCCCGCGACGACGGCTCCATCGACGTCGACCGTCTCGTGGACGTGATGAGCCTCAACGGCCTCGAGGTCGAGGAGGTCACCACCCCCGGCGCCGGCACCGCCGGGGTCCGCACCGCCCGCGTGCTCGACTGGGCGCCCCACCCCGACGCCGACAAGCTGCGGGTCGCGCACGTCACCGGCGAGGACGGCCAGGGCAGCATCGAACTGGTCTGCGGTGCGAGCAACTTCGACGTCGGGGACGTCGTGGCGCACGCCTTCCCCGGCAGCTCGATACCCGGTACGGCGATGAGCCAGCGGGAGATCCGTGGGGTGGTCTCCAACGGGATGCTCGCCTCCGCACGTGAGCTCGAGCTCGGCGACGACCACGACGGCATCCTGGTCCTGCCGGCCGACACCGAACTCGGCGTCCCCGTGACCGACCTGCTGCCGATCGGCGAACCGGTCATCGAGGTCGCCGTGCAGGCCGACCGTGGCGACCACCTGTCCATCCTCGGTGTCGCCCGCGACCTCGCCGCCATCCTGGACACCACGTGGCAGGCGCCGCAGGTGCCGGCGGCCCTCGACGAACCCGCCATCCCGATCGAGCTCGCCACCGACGGCTGCTCGCGGTTCGTGGCCTGGAGCCTCGAGGACGTGGCGCTCGCACCGTCCCCGCTGTGGTTGCAGCAGCGGCTCGCGCAGTGCGGCATCCGGTCCATCGACGTGGTCGTGGACGTGACCAACTACGTGATGCTCGAGCTCGGGGTGCCGCTCCACGCGTTCGACCTCGACCGGATCCAGGGACCGCAGCTCACCGTCCGACGGGCCGACGGTGCGGAACGCCTGACCACGCTCGACGACCAGGACCGCCACCTCGAACCGGGGGACCTCGTCATCCACGATGCCGTCCGGCCGGTCAGCCTGGCGGGCGTCATGGGCGGTCGCGACACCGAGGTCACCGCATCCACGACCCGGGTACTCATCGAGTCCGCGGTCTGGGACCCGGCCAGCATCCGTTCGACCTCCCGGCGGCTGGGCCTCGTCAGCGAGGCCTCGCAGCGCTACGAACGCCGCGTCGACCCGGCGGGCGCCGACCGAGCTGCGGCACGGGCGGTGGCGCTGCTCGTCGAGCTCGCCGGTGCCCGCCCCACCGGCACCACCGTCGCGGTCACCGACCCGACCCCGGCGTTCGCCGTCCGTGGTCCGGTGGAGGTCGACACCGAACGGATCCGCCACCTCGTCGCCGTGGACGCCCTCGACGCCGACCGTCAGGCGGCGCTGCTCGTCCGGAGCGGCTGCGAGGTCGAGCACCTCGGATCGTCGCGTCTCCGGGTCACCCCACCCACCTGGCGCAGCGACCTGACGCGCGAGGCCGACGTCGCCGAGGAGGTGGCCAGGCTGCACGGCTACGAGGCCGTCCCGGCGCTGGTGCCGATGCTGGCGACGACCGGCGGGCTGACACCGGCCCAGCGGGCGGAGCGCGAGGTGCGTGACACCGTCCGCGCCGGCGGGTGGCACGAGGCCGTCACCCGACCGTTCGTGGGTGAGGCCGCCCTCCAGGGCCTGGTACCGACCGCTGGCCGTGTGCGCCTCGCCAACCCGCTGGCCAAGGACGCGGCGGCGATGCGACCGACCCTCCTCGAGGGGCTCCTGCAGGCCGCGCGGCGCAACGTCGGTCAAGGCCGGGCGGGGACGGCGCTGTTCGAGCTCGGCCGCGTGTTCCGCCCCGTGGGCGACGAGCTCGCCACCGCGTTGGACGGTGCCCGGGACCAGGTCGGTGGTGACGACTGGCGGTGGCGCGACCGGGCGGGCGCCGAGCTGCCCGTCCAACCTCGCACGCTCGGCCTGGTCGCCCAGGGCCTGCGTCTCGGGGAGGACTGGCTCGACCCCGACGACCGCTGGTCGGTCCACGACGTCCTCGCCGTGCTCGACGAGGTGATCCGCCGCCTGCGGCCCGGCCGTGCGGGCCGTCTCACGCGGCGTGCCGTGGAGCGCCCCGGCTTCCACCCCGGCCGCACCGTGGCGCTGTTGCTCGGCGAGCACGAGGTCGGGCTCGCGGGTCAGCTCCACCCCGACGAGGCCGATCGCCGCGACCTGCCCGAACCGGTCGTGGCCGGTGAACTGCTCCTCGAGCCGTTCCTTCGCGCCGTCGACGTCAGCTCCACCCCGACGGTGGCGCGGCGCCTGGTCAAGCACCCGGCGCTGACGATCGACGTCGCGCTCGTCGCCGAGGAGTCGGTGCCCTACGCGGTGCTCGAGGACGCGGTCCGTGCGGGCGCCGGCCCGCTGCTCGACGGGCTGTGGTGGTTCGACGAGTACCGCGGCGAGCAGGTCGGTGCGGACAAGCGCTCGGTCGCCGTCCGCGTGCGTCTGCAGGCGCCGGACCGCCAGCTCACCGACGAGGACGAGAAGCAGGTCATCGAGGCCATCGCGGAGGCCGCGACCGCTCGCGGAGCGACCCTGCGGCGCTGAGCCGGGGCGGAGGTCGGTGACCGTGACGCCCCGCCGTCCCGCGGCGCCGTTACGGTCCCCCGGTGGCCAGCATCCCGATCTCCCGCAGCGTCTCGATCCCCGAGGCGGAGCTCGAGCTGCGCGCGTCGCGGTCGTCCGGCCCCGGCGGCCAGGGTGTCAACACCACCGACTCCAAGGTCGAGCTGCGCTGGGACGTGCGCGGCTCGCCGGCCCTGACCGAGGCGCAGCGGGCGCGCATCCTCGATCGGCTCGCGTCCCGGCTGACCACCGACGGTGTCCTGATCCTCCAGGCCTCCGAGCAGCGCAGCCAGCACCAGAACCGCGCCGCGGCCATCGCCCGGTTCCAGGCGCTGGTCGGCGAGGCGATCCAGCCGCCGAAGGTCCGCCGTCCCACCCGCCGCACGCGCGGCTCCAAGGAGCGGCGGTTGCGCGCCAAGAAGCAACGCGGTGAGACCAAGCGTCTGCGCAAGCCACCCGACCACTGACGGTCGGCGAGACCGGCGCTCCCGCGAGCCGGGAGGGGATGTGCGCCAGGGGCGGACGACCCGACCCGACCGGGCCGTAAGTTGCATAGCTATGCATCGTCATGCAGACTGCGCGTTCCGCTCGCCCGACCGACAGACCGGAGCCGTCCGTGGCCCACCGACTCGGGATCGTCGGCGCCTCCGGCTACGGCGGCGCCGAGCTGCTGCGTCTCACCGCCGCGCACCCGGCGCTCGAGGTCGCGGTGGTGGCGGCCCACTCCCAGGCCGGCACACCGATCAGCGACCTGTTCCCGAACCTGGCCGGGACGCGTGTCTTCGACGAGGTGGCCCTCGACGCGCTCGCGGACTGCGACGCGGTGGTCCTGGCCGCCCCGCACGGCGCTGCGCTGGAGCTCGCGCCGCAGCTGGTCGAGGCCGGCGTCCCGGTCGTCGACCTGTCGGCCGCCTTCCGCCTGAGCGTCGACGGGTTCGCGACGTGGTACGGCGAAACGCACCCCCGGGCCGACCTCGCCGCGGGCGATCCGCAGGCCGCCGAGGGGGTCGTGTACGGGCTGCCCGAGCTCGGGCACCGTGACGCGGTCCGGACCGCCCGACTCGTGGCGAACCCCGGCTGCTACCCGACCGCCACCCTGCTCGGGCTCGCGCCGCTCGCCGACCTGCTCGTGCACGGGTCCGTCGTGGTCGACGCCAAGTCCGGCACCTCCGGGGCCGGCCGCGCCGCCAAGGACGGCCTGCACTTCAGCCACGTGCACGGGGACCTGGCCGCGTACGGCGCGCCGAACCACCGGCACACCGGGGAGATCGAGCACTGGCTGCCGGGCGAGCTCGGCCGGGTGAGCTTCACCCCCCACCTCGTGCCCATGGCCCGCGGGCTGCTGGCCACCTGCTACGCCACCCTGGCCGAGGACGTCGGCAGCGAGCAGGTCCACGCGGCGCTCAGGGACGCGTACGCCGCGGAACCGTTCGTGCACGTGCTGGCGCCCGGTCGGTTCCCGCACACCAAGGCGCTCGCCGGGAGCAACGGCTGCCAGCTGTCGGCCGTCGTCGACGAACGCACCCGGCGCGTCACGGTCACCAGCGCCATCGACAACCTCGGCAAGGGTGCCGCCGGCCAGGCCCTGCAGAACGTCAACCTGCGGCTCGGCCTCGAGGAGACGACGGGCCTGACCACGATCGGGGTCTACCCGTGACCGGCCCCGTGAGCTTCCCCGGTTGGGGGCCCGACGACCGGACCGGCCTCACGCCCATCACGGAGGGTGGGGTGACCAGCGCACCGGGGTTCCGGGCCGCCGGCACCGTCGCCGGGCTCAAGGCCTCCGGACGTCCGGACCTGGCCCTGATCGTCGCCGACGAACCGGCCAGCTGCGCCGCGATGACCACGACCAACCAGGTCGTGGCGCCCGCCTGCACCCTGACCGCCCGCCACGCGGCGGACGGCCGGGCGCGCGCCGTGGTGATCAACAGCGGCAACGCCAACGTCTGCACCCCCGACGGTGACGCGCACACCGAGCGGATGGCCCGGGCCGCGGCCGCCGCCACCGCCACCGCGGTCGACGACGTGCTCGTGATGTCCACCGGTGTCATCGGCGAACCGCTCCCGATCGAACGCATCGAGGTGGCGCTGCCGACCCTGGCCGGCGAACTGGCGGAGGACGGGGGCGCCGCGGCCGCCGAGGCGATGCTCACCACCGACTCCCACAGCAAACAGGTCGCCTACCGCGTGAGCGACGAGCACGGCAGCTGCACCGTCGGCGGGGTGGCCAAGGGCGTCGGCATGATCGAGCCGACCATGGCCACGCTCCTGGTCGTGGTGACCACCGACGCGCCGGTCCAGCACCGCATCCTGACCGACCTGCTGCGGCGCGGTGTCGGCGCCACCTTCAACCGCGTGAGCGTCGACGGTGACCGGTCCACCTCGGACACCGTGGTCGCCCTCGCCAGCGGTCGCGCCACCGCCCCGCCCGGCGTGGCCACGCTCGGGCGGGCCATCCACGCGGTGTGCGCCGACCTCGCCGCCCAGGTCGTCGCCGATGGTGAGGGTGCCACCCGGGTCGCCGCCGTCACGGTCCGCGGCGCGGCGAGCGAGCCGGACGCCGAACGTCTCGCCCGCGCCGTCGCGACCTCGCTGCTGGTGCGGGCCGCGATCCACGGTGCCGACCCGAACTGGGGACGCATCGTGATGGCCCTCGGCAACGCCGGCGTCGACCTCGACATCCGCCGGGTGTCGGTCACCTGTGCCGGCCACACCGTGTGCCGTTTCGGCGTCGCGGCCAGCTTCGATCGTGGGCAGGTCGCCGCGGCGATGTCACGGCCCGAGGTCGAGATCGGCATCGACGTCGGGGCGGGGCGCGCCAGCGCCACCGTCCTGACCTGCGACCTCACCCCCGAGTACGTGCGCTTCAACAGCGCCTACACCACCTGACCAGCGGGGAGCCGTCCGTGGCCGTCCGACCGCACGACAAGCGCAGCGAGCTCGCCCAGGAGAAGGCGGCGGTGCTCCGCGAAGCGTTGCCGTGGATCACCCGCTTCCACGGCCACATCGTCGTCATCAAGTACGGCGGCAACGCCATGGTCGACGGCGAGCTCAAGCGTTCCTTCGCGGCCGACGTCGCGCTGCTGCACTTCGTCGGACTGCGTCCGGTCATCGTGCACGGCGGCGGTCCGCAGATCGGCGCGCTCGCGGACAAGCTCGGGGTCCCGTCACGGTTCGTCGGCGGGCTGCGGGTCACCGACGACGCCATGATGGACGTGGTCCGCATGGCGCTGCTCGGTCAGGTCAACCCCGAGGTGGTGGGGCTCGTCCAGGAGGCCGGCGCACCGAGCGTCGGGGTGGCCGGCACCGACGCGGGCCTCCTGCGTGTCCGGCCCGCGGTCGGACCGGCGGGGGAGGACCTCGGGCTCGTCGGCGAGGTGGAGCACGTCGACACCGGCTACCTGCTCGAGCTGCTCGAGGACGACTTCCTCCCCGTGGTCGCGACCGTCGGCCGTGATGCGGATGGTGTCGAACGCAACGTCAACGCCGACCTCGCCGCCGGCGCCATCGCCGCCGCGCTCGGAGCCAGCAAGCTGGTGTACCTCACCGACGTGCCCGGCTTCTACCAGGACTTCGGCAGCGACGGGCAGACGCTGATGAGCGAGGTCTCGGTCACCGACCTCGAACGGATGCTCGCCGCCGACCAGCTCCACGCGGGGATGCGCCCCAAGATCCGCTCCATCGTGGGTGCCGTGCGCGGTGGCGTCCCGCAGGCCCACATCCTCGACGGGCGGGTGCTCCACGCCGTGCTCATCGAGATCTTCACCGACGAGGGCGTCGGGACCATGGTCACCGCCGCCGGCGACACCCTCGAGGTCGCGACGCCGGTGGGAGGTGTCGCGTGAGCCACCTCGAACAGCTCCAGGCCCGGGCCGACGCCCACGTCATGCGGACCTACCCGCAGGCGCCGGCCGCCTTCGTCCGGGGCCAGGGCACCGTCCTGTTCGACGGCGAGGGGCAGGCGTGGCTCGACTTCCTCTGCGGGCTGGCGGTGACCAGCCTCGGGCACGCGCACCCGGCGGTGACCGAGGCGGTCAGCGAGCAGGCCGCCCGGTTGGTCCACACCTCCAACCTGTTCCTGACCGAGCCCGCGGTGGAGCTCGCCGAACGACTGGCGTCGATCACCGGCTGGGACGACGCCACCGTGTTCTTCGCCCAGTGCGGCGCGACCGCCAACGAGGCGGCGATCAAGCTCGCGCGCAAGCACGGCAAGGCGCGGTCGGCCACCAAGGTCCGCGTCGTCACCCTCGAGGGGTCCTTCCACGGGCGCACCCTGACCACCCTCGAGGCCACGGGACAGCCGGACAAGCACGCCCCGTTCGCCCCGCTGGCCGGCTTCGTCGACCACGTCCCGTACGACGACCCCGCGGCGCTGCACGACGCGGTCGGTGACGACACCTGCGCCGTCCTGCTCGAGGTCGTCCAGGGCGAGGGCGGCGTCCGCCCCCTCCCGCCCGAGATGCTGACCGCGGCACGCGACGCGTGCGACCGCGTCGGCGCCCTCCTGCTGTTCGACGAGATCCAGACCGGGGTCGGCCGGACCGGCCCGTGGTTCGCCTTCCAGAGCAGCGACGTGGTCCCGGACGTGATCACCGTCGCCAAGGCGCTCGCCAACGGGCTGCCGATCGGTGCCTGCATCGCCCGCGGCGAGGCGGCGACGGTGCTCGAACCCGGCGACCACGCCACGACGTTCGGCGGCAACCCGGTGTCCTGCGCGGCCGCGAACGCCGTGCTGCGCACCATCGAGTCCGAGGGGCTGCTCCGCTCGGCCGCCGCGCGCGGCACCCGGCTGCGTGACGGCCTCGCCGCGATGGTCGATGAGGTACCGGGCGCGGCCGGGGTCCGTGGTCGTGGTCTGCTGCTCGCCCTGACGCTGGACGGACCGACCGCCGCCGACGTCGTGGCCGCCTGCCGCGAGCGACGGTTGCTGGTCAACGCGGTCGCGCCGGACGTCATCCGGCTCGCGCCGCCGCTCACCGTGACGCGCCAGGAGGTCGACCAGGCGCTGGCCACCCTCCGCGACGCGCTGGCGGCGGTCGCCGGATGACCACCGTCCTGGTGATCGAGGACGACGCCCACGTCGTCACGCTCCTGACCGAGCTGCTGCGGTCCGAGGGCTACGACGTCGAGGTCGCGACCGACGGGCTCGCCGGTCTGCTCAAGCTGCGCACCAGCGCCGCGGACGTCGCCCTGCTGGACGTGATGATGCCGGACATCGACGGCACCCGGGTCCTGCGCCAGCTGCTCGAGGAGCACGACGGCCGGCTCCCGCTGCCGGTGCTCGTGGTGACCGGTTCACCGACGGGCGCCCGGACCTGCCGCGACCTGCTCGGCGACGACCGGGTCCTCGACAAGCCGTTCGATCCGATCGAGCTGCTCAGCCGCCTGCGGGACGTGCTGGCGGGGGAGGGGCAGGTGTGAGCGGGCCACGCAGCACGCCCGGCAAGCGTGAACGCCAGCAGGCGCTGCGCCGTCTGCTCGGTGAACGCGACCTCGCGTCCCAGTCGGAGGTCCGGCGCGCCCTGGCCGAGCTCGGCATCGACACCCCCAAGTCCACGGTGTCGCGCGACCTCGACGAGCTCGGCGCGGTGCGCGTCCGCGGCTCGGACGGGGGTCTGGTCTACCGCGTCGCGGTCGATCCCGGCCCGAGCACCGCTCGCGCCCGCGTCGACGAGGTGGTGCGTCAGTACGTCGTCTCCGCCCGCGGCAGCGGCAACCTCGCGGTGCTCCGCACGCCCCCGGCGTGCGCACAGCCCGTCGCGTCGGCGGTCGACCTGGCCGAGCTCGACGACGTGCTCGCGACCGTCGCGGGTGACGACACCGTCCTCGTGGTCGCTGCCGACGAGGTCGGCGGCGCCACGCTCGCCGGACGCTTCCTCGACTGCCTCGCCGGCACCTCGCTCGTCCCCGCCGACTGAACCCGCGCGCCGTCGAACGGCGCGCCACCTCGACCACCACCCGACCTACCCCCCGACCACCGATCCCGACAGGAACGCCTGATGAGCACCTCCGCTGCACCTGCTGGTTCCCGGCCCCGGGTCGTCCTCGCCTACTCCGGCGGGCTCGACACCTCCGTCGCGATCCGCTGGCTGAACGAGCACAAGGACGTCGACGTCGTCGCCTGCGCCGTCGACGTCGGTCAGGGGGTCGACGACCTCGAGGAGATCCGTCAGCGCGGCCTCGACTGCGGCGCGGTCGAATCCGTCGTGGTCGACGCCCGGCAGGAGTTCGCCGAGGAGTTCATCGCGCCGGCGTTGCGCGCGAACGCGATGTACATGGGCAAGTACCCGCTGGTCTCCGCCCTGTCGCGCCCACTGATCGTCAAGCACCTCGTGCGCGTCGCTCGGGAGACCGGCGCGGCCGGCGTCGCCCACGGCTGCACCGGCAAGGGCAACGACCAGGTCCGCTTCGAGGTCGGCACGATGTGTCTGGCGCCCGACCTCGAGACGCTCGCGCCGATCCGTGAGTGGGGTCTGTCACGCGATGCGGCCATCGACTACGCCAACGAGCGGGGTATCCCGATCCCCATCAAGTCGAAGGCGTCGCCGTACTCCATCGACGAGAACGCGTGGGGCCGGACCGCGGAGTGCGGCATCCTCGAGGACCCGTGGGAGGCGCCGCCCGAGGACGTCTACGAGCGCAGCGTCGCGGTCAAGGATGCGCCCGACGAACCCGAGGAGGTCATCATCGGTTTCCGGCGGGGCCTGCCGGTCTCGCTCGACGGCGTCGAGCTGCCCCTCCACGAGCTGGTGCCCGAGATCGACCGGCGCGCCGGTGCGCACGGCATCGGACGCATCGACCTCATCGAGGACCGGCTCGTCGGTATCAAGAGCCGCGAGATCTACGAGTGCCCGGGGGCCATCACCCTGCTGACCGCCCACCGCGACCTCGAGGACCTCTGCCTCGAACAGGAGCTCGCCGAGCACAAGCGCGGCGAGGAGGGCCGCTACGCCCAGCTGATCTACAACGGGCTGTGGTGGGGGCCGCTCAAGCGCGGCCTGGACGCGTTCATGGACGAGGCCAACCGCTACGTCAACGGCGAGGTCCGCGTCGAGCTGTTCAAGGGCAGCGCGACCGTCGTCGGCCGCCGGTCGGCCGACTCGGCCCTGTACGACTACGACATGGCCACCTACGACGCGGGCGACCAGTTCGACCAGACCCTGGCCGAGGGCTTCGTGAAGCTGTGGGGTCTGCCGCTCAAGACCTGGGCGGCGCGAGCCCAGCAGCACGGTGACACGCTCTGACCGGCCGACCTGACGGGGGTGCATCGCAGGGAGATAGCCTGACTGATACTATCGTCAGGTGATGAGCCTGACGGAACGGAGGCGTGGTGGCCGTCCTGGCGATCGGCGACGTGGTCGGCAGCCGCGCGGTGTCCGACCAGCGGCGGCTGCTCGGTGGTCTCGCGGGGGCGGTCGGCGAGGAACTCGTCGCCGCCCGTTCCGCGGCTCCCACCACCGGCGACGAGTTCCAGGCCGTCTACGACGACCTGGCCGTCGCGGTCCGATCCCTGGCCGCCCTGCGGCTGCGGCTCCTCGACGACCCGCCGGCCGATGGGCCGGTCGAGCTCCGGATCGGCCTCGGTACCGGGGAGGTGGTCGGGGGCACCCCGGCGGACGCGGGCGCGCCGGGCCAGTCGGGACCCGGCTGGTGGGCGGCTCGCGCCGCACTCGAACGGACCGCCACGCCGGCGCGTGCCTGGCCCACCGTCCGCTGGTGGGTCGAGGGGGAGGGCGACCTGGCACCGGTCCGGGCCGTGCTGGTGGCCCTCGACACGATCATGGCGCGGTTCGACGCCGTCGACGTGTCACTGGCACGTGGTCTGCTCACGGGAGCGTCGGCGAGCCAGCTCGCCGAGGACCGGGGCATCACCCGGCAATCGGTGGCCGAACGGCTCCACGACCACGGTGTGTACGGCTGGGTACGCACGCTCGAGACCCTGACGGAACGGACGCCGTGACCCTGGCGCTCGCGCTCCTCGTGGCCGGCCTCCTCGCGCCGGTCGTCGCTCGTGCGTCGGCTCGGCGTTGGGGGCTTCGGCTCGCGGCGATGGTGGTGGTGATCGGACTCGTCCACGACGTCGCACCGCAGGTGGACCTGTCCGGTGTCGTCGCACCGTTCGGGCAGGTCGACGTGCTCGGGCTCGCCGGCCTCGGGGGGACGACCCACCTCTGGGTCCTGGCGGCGCTGGTCTGGTGCGGACCCGCCGCGGACCTGCTCGTGCGACGGGTCCTCGACGCCACCGGGTTGCCGGCCCCCGAAGCTGCTGCCGCCGCAGGGCTCGGCGCCGGTCGCTGGATCGGTCGCCTCGAGCGGTGGCTGCTGGTGGTCTGCGTGGCGGCGGGCTTGCCCGCTCTGGCCGTCATCCCGATCGGGGGCAAGGCGCTGTTCCGGTACGCCGAGGTCGTCGCCGACGCTCGCGTCGACCGTCCCCGCCTGACCCGCCCGGATGCTGGCCCCGGGGAGAGCCCGACCCGCGACGCGCTCGTCGACTACGTGATCGTCGGCTCGTTGGCGTCGTGGGCGCAGGCCATCGTCCTCGGCGTGGTGGTGACGACGTGACCGACCCCGGACGCGTGGCGGCGATCCGCGCGCTCGAGGCCCTCGCCGCGCGCAGCTTCCCCGCCATCGAGCAGGAGCGGCGGTCGGGCTGGCTCCTGCGCGCCTCGGGTGGCTGGACGGGCCGGGGCAACTCGGCGCTGCCGCTCGACGTCGACGAGGCCGACCCGCTGACCGCCCTGGCCGACGTCGAACGCTGGTACGACGACCGTGACCTGCCCCCGATGGTGGCGCTGCCCGTACCGCCCTTCGCCGCCGACGCACGTGAGCTCGAACGTCGCGGATGGCGTGGCCTGCACGGCGCCGTGGTGATGACCACGCGCTGCGCGCAGCTGCTCGACGAGGCCCCACCCCGCCCGGACCTGCCGCTGCCGGCCGTCACCGACGCGCCCACCGACGCGTGGCTGACGGCGTACGGCGGTCCCGACCGCGACGTTCCACCGCAGGCGCGGGTGATGTTCGACGTTCCGGGCGCCCGCTTCCTCGACCTGACGATCGACGGGCGGGTCGTGGCCATCGTTCGAGCCGTGGTCGAGGGACCGTGGGTCGGCATCACCGCCATGGAGGTCGACCCCGAGCACCGGCGACGTGGCCTCGCACGCCACCTCCTACGGTGCGTGGCGACCGACGCCGTCGCCGCGGGCGCGGACCGGATCTGGCTCCAGGTCGACCCCGCCAACCGGGCCGGCTGCGCGCTGTACCTCGGCGCGGGCTTCCGCCAGCACCACACCTACCGCTACTACCAGCGCGGCCCCGACGCCCGCGAGGAGCAGTGATGACGAACGACGAGCACACCCCCACCACCCCGTCGACGGACGCGGGCCGGCTCTGGGGTGGCCGCTTCGCCACCGGCCCCGACGAGGCCGCGTGGCAGCTCGGCGTGTCCACCAGCTTCGACCGTCAGCTGTGGCGGCAGGACCTCGCGGGGTCCGCCGCCCACGCGGGGGAGCTGCGCCGGATCGGGGTGCTCGACGACGACGAGCACGCGCGGATGGTCGCGGCGCTCGATCGCTGCGCCGCGCTGTTCGCCGACGACGCCTTCGTCTTCCTGCCCACCGACGAGGACGTCCACGGTGCCATCGAACGCTGGCTCGTCGCGGAGCTCGGTCCGCTCGGGGGCAAGCTCCGCGCCGGCAGGTCCCGCAACGACCAGATCGCCAACGACCTGCGGCTGTGGTGCCGGGACGCCTGCGACGAGCTCATCGTCCTGATCGGCGAGCTCCAGCAGACGTTCGTGACCCAGGCCGAGCAGCACCTCGGCTGGCACGCCCCCGGCTACACCCACCTGCAACGCGGCCAGCCGGTCCTGCTCAGCCACCACCTGCTGGCCTACGTGTGGATGCTCGACCGCGACGCCGGCCGCCTCCGGGACGCACGCCGACGGTTGGATGCGTCGGTGCTGGGATCCGGAGCGCTCGCCGGCCAGACCCTCGGCCTCGACCCGCAGGCGTACGCCGACGTGCTCGGGTTCGAACGCGTCATCGAGAACTCGATGGACGCGGTGGGCTCCCGCGACTTCGCGCTGGAGGTCCTGTCCGCCTGTGCGATCCTGGCCGTCACCCTGTCACGGCTCGGTGAGGAGATCGTCCTGTGGGCGACCGCCGAGTTCGGGTTCGCGCGCGTGGGTGACGCGTTCTCGACCGGCAGCTCGATCATGCCGCAGAAGCGCAACCCCGACATCGCCGAGCTGGTGCGCGGCAAGGCCGGCCGGGTGATCGGCGACCTCGTGAGCCTGCTGACCACGGTCAAGGCGCTCCCGCTGGCCTACGACCGGGACCTGCAGGAGGACAAGGAACCCGTCTTCGACGCCGTGGGCACCCTCCGGCTGGTCCTGCCGGCGATCACCGGCACGGTCGCGTCCCTGACCTTCGATCGCGACCGCCTCGCCGCGGCGGCCGTGGGCGGGTTCGCCCTGGCGACCGACCTCGCCGAGGAGCTCGTCCGACGCGGTGTGCCGTTCCGTGAGGCCCACGAGGTGGTCGGCGAGGTGGTGCGGCTGGCCGAGTCCAAGGGTGTCGACCTCGACGGTCTCAGCCCGGACGAGCTCGCCGGCGCGCACGAGGTCCTCGACGCCGGTGTCGCCGACCCGCTCGACGCCGGTGCGGCCATCGACCGGCGCGACGGCAGCAGCGGGACGGCCACCGTCGCCGTCACCGCCCAGCTGGCGAAGGCGCGACGCGCCGCTGCCTCGAACCTCGGCACCGACGCGGCCCCGACCGCCTGACGCGTCCGGAGCAACCGGTCGTCCGCGTACAGTCGCCAGCCCACCGTCCCACCTCCCGTCCGAGGGTGCGGTGGTGGTAGCCCGTACCGTCCCGGGGGTGGTCGTTTGGCACGCAGGAACGACGAGGTGGCCCGCCTCCTCAACGAGTTGGCCGTGCTCACCGAGATCGACGAGAGCTCACCGCAGGCGTTCCGCGTCCGCGCCTACCAGAACGCGGCCCGCGCGGTCGCTGGCCTCGACCGCGACGTCGCGACGATGTCGGCCTCCGAGCTGGCCGGTGTCCGCGGTCTCGGCAAGAGCACCGCGGCCAGGATCCGCGAGTACCTCGACACCGGGACGGTCGCCAAGCTCGACCAGCTCCGCGAGAAGCACCCGGTCGGCAAACGCGACCTGCTCAAGGTCCCGGGCCTCGGTCCGAAAGGCGTCGACCTGCTGGCCAGCGAACTGGACGTCACCGATCTGGACGGGCTCCGGGCGGCCCTCGACGACGGGCGCATCGCGGCGCTGCCGGGCATGGGGGAGAAGACGGCGCAGAACCTGCGCGAGGCGATCGAGCGTTCCGGGCTCGGTTCCAAGGAGCAGCGGGTCCCGCTCGTGGATGCGCTGCCGATCGCGGAGCGGATCGTGGCACGCCTGCGTGAGGTGCCCGGTGTGGTCGACGCCGCGTACGCCGGCAGCGCCCGCCGCTACCGCGACGACGTCGGTGACCTCGACGTCCTCGTCGCCAGCGACGACCCGGAGCCGGTGACCGCCACGTTCGTCGGCCTCCCGGACGTGGCGCGGACGGTCGGTTCGGGCCGGACCAGGACCGCCATCGCCACCCACGACGGGCTCCAGGTCGACCTCCGGGTGGTCCCGCCCGGGAGCTTCGGCGCGGCGCTGCTGTACTTCACCGGCTCCAAGGCCCACAACATCCGGCTGCGGCAGCGGGCGCTGAGACGCGGCTGGACGCTCAACGAGTACGCCCTCGCCGAGCTGCTCGATCCGCCGGACGAGGACGACACCGGGTCGGCCGCCACCCCGGCGAGCCGCACCGGAGCGGTCGTGGCGGCACGGACCGAGGAGGAGATCTACGCGGCGCTCGAGCTCGCCTGGGTACCCCCGGAACTGCGCGAGGACGACGGCGAGGTGGAGCTCGCCGAGGCCGGTGGGTTGCCGGACCTCGTCACGCTGGAGGCGATGCGCGGGGACCTGCACGACCACACCGACCTGTCCGGCGACGGCAAGGACAGCCTCGAGGCGATGGTGGCCGGTGCCGTCGAGCGCGGCCGGTCCTACCTCGCCATCACCGACCACGCCGAGGACCTACGGATCAACGGTGTGTCGAAGGCGGCGATGCTCGAACAACGCCGACGCCTGCGCGACCTCGAGCAGCAGCGCGGCGACATCACCCTCCTGCACGGCGCCGAGCTCAACATCGGGCTCGACGGCAGCCTCGACTACGACGCGACGTTCCTCGCGACCTTCGACTGGCTCGTCGCGTCCGTGCACTCCCACTTCCGGCGACCCGTCGCCGAACAGACCGCCCGCGTCGTGGCCGCGATCCGCCACCCGTCGGTGACCGCCATCGGGCACCTCTCGGGTCGGATGATGGGCAAGCGGCCGGGTATCGACCTCGATCTGGAGCAGGTCCTCGACGCGGCGGCCGACAGCGGGACCGCCATCGAGGTGAACTCGAACCTCCGGCGCAAGGACGCCACCGCCGAGGTCATCCGGGAGGGGGTGCGCCGCGGCGTCACCTTCGTCATCTCCACCGATGCCCACACCGTCCGTGAGCTGGACCTGATGCGCCACGGCGTGCACCACGCCCGCCGTGGTGGTCTGACGCGGGAGCGGTGCGCCAACACCTGGGAGACGGACCGTTTCCTGGCCTGGCGTGACGAGGTGTGGGCCGCCAAGCGGTGAGCGCCCGAGGATCGGCCGCACCCGGCGGTGGTGACCTGCGGGTGGCCGGATCGCTGACGCGGTTCGAGCCGGAGCGTCTCGCCCGGCACGCGGTCGACGCCGCGCGGGCGCTGCTCGGAGCGGTGCTCGTCCGACGCACCCCAGGTGCCACGATCCTCGCCCGCATCGTGGAGACCGAGGCCTACCGGCAGGACGATCCGGCCAGCCACACCTACGGCCGCCGCACGCCCCGCGTGGAGCCGATGTTCGGTCCGCCCGGGACCAGCTACGTCTACCGCTCCTACGGGGTGCACTGGTGCCTCAACGTCGCGGCGGAAGCGCCCGGCGTCGGTGCCGCCGCGCTGATCCGCGCCGCCGTGGTGCTCGCGGGGCACGACCACGTCCGCGCGATGCGACCGACGGCGCGGAGCGACCGCGACCTGTTGCGTGGACCGGGCAACCTCTGCCGGGGCCTGGATGTGGACGCGCCACGGCACGATGGGCGTGACCTGCTCGACCCGTCCGGCGAGCTGTGGCTGGCCGACGACGGGTGGCGCGTCCCGCCCGAGCGGGTCGTGGTCGGCCCCCGGGTCGGGGTCCGCCTGGCTGCCGACGTGCCCTGGCGCCTGCGCGTCGCCGACGTCGCCGAGGTGTCGCGCTACACACGCTCGCCACGGGCCGCGCCGCCCGTCTGAGGCGACCGGGACGCGGGACGCGTCACCCCCGCGGACGCCGGTCGTTACACCCTCCGTGCGGACGCTGACCGCGCTGGATCGGTCGGCGGGGAGGACCGGGGACGCCGAACGGCGAACCGGTCGTGGCGGGACTGGTGGACCGAGGAGCGAGGGTGACGATGCGGCGTACCCGTGGTGGCGATGGGCGGCGGCACGGCCGCCTCGCGAGCGGTGGCGCAACGCTCCTGCTCGCGGTGATCGTCAGTGGTCTCGGGCTCGCGCCGGCTGCGGCCCGGGCGGCCGATGGTGACGCGGCCGGTGACGCCCCCGGGGCGGACGCGCCGGCACCCGCCGACGACGGCGGCCCGCTGCCCATCGAGGGCGCCGCCCTGTACGTCTCGCCGGTGACGGACGCGGTGCCGTCCATGCTGACCACCAGCGTGCCACCCGCCATGGTGTGCGTGCTCCAGCCCGACCTCTGCCCGGAACGTCCCGACGGGTACCCCGAGTTCCTGCCGTGGCGGGAGGACATCCCGGCCCTGTTCGGCGCGATCCAGGACGAGGCGCGCGACCTGCCCGTCCAGCCCGTCCCGCCGGACACGGCTGCGGTGTCGTTCCTCGGCGGGGTCACCCGCTACCAGACCGCGCTGCTGTTCGACACGCCCGAGGTGCCCGACGGCGAGGAGGTCGTCCGCTACGAGGTGAGCTTCCCGCAGGCGCAGCCCTCCTACGACGTCAGCTCACCGCTGTTCCGGCGTGCCATCCTGGCGGTGTTCGAGACGCTCGCGACCCAGGACCCCGCGGTGTTCGCCGAGGGGCTCGCGGAGGCGATCGGCGAGAGCCCGATCGACACCTCACCCGTGCTGTCCTTCGAAGCGTGCCCGCTGCTCGCCCCGTTCGAACCCGCGGGAGCGCCGCTGGCGGCCGACGACGGCGAGCTGCCGCAGCACGAGGACGACGGTGACACCGTCACCGCCGTCGACTGCACCTTCGGGGGCAACGGCGTCTACGACGCGGACGCCGACGTGTGGCGTGTCGACCTCGCCTTCGCGGCGCAGGCGTGGGCATCGGGCGAGCTCGACAACCACGGCGTGCTGCTGCGACCGATCGGTGCGCCGAACCTCGCCTTCGGGGACGCCGACACCTCGACCAACGCCCAGCTCGTCCTCGACATCGCGGACGTCACCGCAGCGCTGGAGACGATGGAGGCCTTCGACCCGGACGACGTCGCCGACCTCGGTGACGTCGCGGCACCGCTGCCCACCGACCCCGACCTCGACGGTGATCTCGACGACGGCTCCGTGGACGCCGGGAACGACCTCGGCGGTGGTGGTGACCCGTTCGGCGCCCCGCTCGACGCCCCGGCCTTCCCCACCGGCGACGAGACGGTGTTCGACGAGGCGGCGCCCGCGGTCGCCGACGACCTGGTCGCGGCGCCGGACACGGTCGGTGGGCAGGCCGCACGCCCGGCCGCTGCGGTCCCCTCGACCCCGTGGTGGGTGTGGTTGTCCGTCCCGCTGCTGCTCGTCGGGGCGTACCTGACCGGGTCGAGCGTCCTCGCACCGGCCGCCGTGACCGGCCGCCCCGACGACCAGGGTGCGCTCAGCCGGTTGCTCGCCAAGCACGCCGCCACCGCGTCGAGCCCGACCCAGATCTGATCGTCGCCGGGCCCCGTGGCCCGGACAACGCTCCACGACCGACGTATCCGACCGGAGAACGAGTCACCATGTCCCGACGCAGTCTGCGCACCATCGCGGGACCGCTCGTGCTCGCGCTCGCGCTGCTCGCCTGCGGTCAGAAGCCCGGCGTCCACGTCGAGGGCCGGTCGCTGGCGGGGCTCGGCCAGCTCGTCACCGAGGACGGCGAGATCATCGCGCTCGACGACGAGGCGCTGCTCGACGGGGACCTCGCGCTCGACGACCTCGACGAGGGCACTGCGGGTGAACTCGTCGCCGACGACCTCACCGGGGCGACCGGGTCGGCCGGTGACGGGTCGGTCGGGGACGGCAGCGGCGGCGAGGGCGGCGGCGGCACCGGCTCCGGGGACGGTTCCGGTGGTGGTGAAGCAGCCGGTGGGGATGGTTCGGGCGGTTCGGGTCCCGCGGGCGGCGGCGCCCGCGCGCCGCGTGGCAACGACCGGACCGGGGTCACCGACGACGCGATCACCCTCGGTATCCACGCGCCGGTGACGGGTGCGGCCCCGCTGCCCTCGACCTCGTTCGAGAAGGCGCGGGACATGTACTGGCGCTGGGTCATCGAGGAGAAGGGCCAGAAGGTCCTCGGACGCTCGAAGGTCGAGGTGCTGTTCGAGGACGACATGTACGACCCGGCGGTGGCCCGACAGAAGTGCCGTCAGCTCGCGAGCAAGGCGTTCTCGCTCGCCGGTGGCGGCGGCACCGACCAGATCCAGGCGTGCGGGCACTGGGCAGGTCAGGCACGCGTCCCCTACTCCTCGGCGGGGGTGACCGAGGCCGGGCTCGTCGGCAACCCGTGGTACTTCGCCGCGTCGATGTCCTACAAGCAGCAGGGGCCCCTGCTCGCCCAGTACGTCCGCAAGAACTTCCCGGGCGCGAAGGTCGCGGCGATCGTGACCCAGACCCGCAACTTCGACGACGCGGTCGCCGGCTGGGAATCGTCGCTCGGGGGCATCGACTACGAAGGCACGCTGCGTCACCCGAAGGGTGATCAGTCCTGGTACGGCAACTACGTGCGCGACCTCGATCGCAAGGGCGTGGACGTCATCTACATGCTCAGCTCGCCGCTCGACTACATCCGCTTCGCGCAGACCGCCGTGGACCAGGGTGTCGAGTTCCAGTACGTGGGCGTCGGGGTCACCAAGGGTCTGAACGCGGTCCTGAACTCCGGGTGCAAGAACCCGGGGGAGGGGATCGACGGTGGGCTGTTCCTGTCACCGTTCCCCGCGCTCGAGACCGCCGGCAAGCTCGACCCGGAGTTCCAGCAGGCGGCCCGCAGGTTCGGGGTCCCGACCGACGACATCGCGTGGGCCGTCTGGGCCACCTCCAAGCTCCAGCACGAGCTGTTCAAGCGCTACGAGTCCGTGTACGGGACCGACCTCACCCGCGAGGACTACCGCGAGGTGGTGGTCAACGCCGGCAAGGTCGCGACCGGCATCTTCCCCGAGATCGACTTCACCCCGAAGGACAACTTCGGCAGCCGGGGCGTGCACGTGCTGAAGGCCGACTGCGGATCGAAGACCTACCGCGACGCCGGGACGTTCAAGAGCGGGTTCTGAGCCCCCGGCCACGGAGCCGCGTCGCGCCACGTCAGGAGCGAGGATGAACGAGCACCGCACGACGGACGGGTCGTCCGACGCGCTCGACGACGATCGGTCGCGCACCGTCACGATCGCCGTCCCCGCACCCGGGACCGGGGACGCGCCCGAGGCGTCGCCGCAGGAACCCCCACCGCTCGAGCGGGTGACGACGTGGCTGATCGAGCACCGACGACGGGTAGCGACCACGATCGTGGGGCTCGTGGCGATCGGCCTGTTGGCCGACAGCGAGGTGGACCTCGGCGGCGTCGTGGTGTTCGGGACCTCGGTCGGGTCGGTCTACGCGGTCGTCGCGCTCGGCATCGTGCTCGTCTACCGCTCCACGAAGGTGCTCAACTTCGCACAGGGCGAGCTCGGCACGATGCCGGCCTTCCTGATGCTGATGCTGTTGACCGGCTTCGACCGTGCCGCCACCGTCGAACCCGCAGCGATCGGGTTCGGCCGGTTGGTGACCGTCGGGCTCGTCGCGATCGCGTTCGGGGCCCTGCTCGCCGTCGGCATCAACGTCCTGATCGTCCAACGGCTCGCCGACGCCTCCCCGGTCATCTCCCTGGTGGCCACCGCCGGCGTGTCCCTGCTCATGGTGGGGGGGCAGCTCGTCTTCTTCGAGGCCCAGAACCGCACCTTCCCCCGCGTCCTGTCCGGATCGGTCTGCGTCGTCCCCGGCGTGGACGGTTGCTCGTTGTCGACCAACCGCCACAACCTGGTCATCCTCCTCGTCCTCGTGATCGTCGCGGTCGCCTTCACCGTCCTGTTCCGCACCGAGCTCGGGACCGCGCTGCTCGCCACCGCCCAGGATCCGTTCGCCGCGTCGCTGCACGGCATCTCCCCCCGCGCGATGTCCTCCCTGGCGTGGGGCCTCGCCGGCGCCCTGGGAGCCCTCGGTGGCATCCTGGGTGCCGGGTTCTTCGAGGGCCTCTCGCCCGGCCTCATGACCACCACGTTCCTGATCCCGGCGTTCACCGCCGTCATCCTCGGGGGGATCACCTCGATGACCGGTGCGGTCGTCGGGGGCCTGCTGGTCGGGCTGGTCAACGCGCTCGCCAACGGTGCGGCGACCGCGTACGAGCTGACGAGCATCATCCCCAACCCACCGATCATGGCCAGCTTCACCCTGCTCCTGCTGGTCCTCCTGATCCGTCCGAACGGTCTGTTCGGCAAGGGGGTCTGACGTGGCATCCGCCGTCGTCCGTACGTCCACCACGGCTCCGGCCCCACCTGCGCCCGTGACCGGTGGGGTGGCCGCCGTGCCCGCGCCCCGCTGGAAGCCATCGGCTGCGGGGATCGCGGCACGGACGGTGGTGCTCGGCGCGATCGTGGCCGGGGTGCTGGCCCTCCCCGTCGTCGTCCCCGTCAGCGACGTCAACATCGTCTCCCGCGTGGCGGTCTTCGCGATCGTGGCGCTCAGCCTCAACGTCCTGGTGGGCTACACCGGCCAGGTCTCGCTCGGCCACTCGGCGTTCCTCGGTGTGGGCGCCTTCGCCGCAGGCTTCGCGCTGACCAACCTCGGGGTCGCCTGGCCGGCAGCGGTCGGGGTCGCCGTCGTCGTCGGTGCGCTCAACGCGCTGCTGCTCGGCGGCGTGGCGCTGCGCATCCAGGGTCTCTACCTCGCGCTGGTCACCTTGGCCTACGGCCTCTTCGCCGAACAGGTGCTGTTCAACATCCCGGCCGTCACCGGCGGTGGTGCGGGCATGCCCGCACCGCGTCCGGCCTTCGCCACCGGTGACGTGCCGTACGCCTACCTGTGCATCGGCGCCCTGGCCCTCGTGTGGTTGGTGGACCGACGTGTCACCGCGTCGAAGGCGGGACGTGCCATCCGTGCGCTGCGCGACTCCGAGCGGGTGGCGGCGTCGTGGGGCATCAACGTGACCGCCTACAAGCTGCTCGCCTTCGTGCTGTCGGGCGCGATAGCGGGGCTCGCCGGCGCGCTGTTCGCCTCGATCGAGGAGATCATCTCCAACATCACCTTCGACTTCAGGCTGTCGCTCACGTTCCTGTTCATGGCGGTCATCGGCGGTGTGGGGTCGCGTGCAGGCGTGGTCATCGGCGCCTCGCTCATCTCCGCGATGCCCTTCGTGCTCGACCGTGTCGCCCAGGCCAACCCGGGCTTCCCGGTGAACGGGTCCGCCGCCACGCCGCTGACGGCGCTGCTGCTCCTCGTCGTGCTGGTCGCCTTCCCCGGCGGGATCGCCCAGCTGCTCGGGGGTGTGCTGCGCTGGTGCAGCTTCCGACCGTGGAAGGCCGCCAGCAGCGACGCCGCAGGCGCCACGACGCACACCGGAGGTGACCATGGCCGGCCCTGATCCGATGACGGCGACCGTCGCGGTGCCCGACCAGGTGCTGGGCACCGCGACGGGCACCCGCGGACCGGACACGCCGGTCCCCCTGCTGTCCGCCGAGGGCGTGGGCATCCGTTTCGGTGGCCTCCAGGCGCTCGAGGACATCACCGTTCGGGTCAACGACGACGAGATCGTCGGTCTGATCGGACCCAACGGCGCGGGCAAGACCACGTTCTTCAACTGCCTGACGGGCTTCTACGCGCCGAACGCCGGCGAGGTGCGCTTCCGCGGCGAGGACATCACCGCTCTGCGCCCGGATCAGCGCACCGCGCTCGGGATCGGGCGCAGCTTCCAGCAGGTCGGTCTGGTCCGGTCCTTCACCGTGCTGGAGAACCTGCTGGTCGCCCAGCACCGCAACGTGCACTACGGCGTGACGGCCGGGCTCCTCGGGACCTTCGCCAGTCGGCGCGAGGAGCGTGCCCTCCGGGAGCGCGCCTGCATCGTGCTCGCCGAGCTCGGCCTCGCGCACCTCGCCGACGAGCCGCTCGGCGGGCTCTCGTACGGCACCTTGAAGCAGGTCGAGGTCGCGGCCGTGCTCGCCACCGACCCGCGGATCGTGCTGCTCGACGAACCGCTCGCGGGGCTCGGGCCGGAGGAGGCAGATGCCTTCGGTGACCGCCTGTTGGCGCTGCGTCGCGACCTCGGCGTGACGGTGGTCATCATCGAACACCACGTGCCGTTCATGCTGCGCGTCTGCGACTACCTGTACGTGCTGAACTTCGGCCGGCAGCTGGCCGAAGGTCTGCCCGACGACATCCGTGGCGACCGTGCCGTGGCCGAGGCCTACCTCGGCGCCGGTGCCGTCTCGCTCGCCTGAGGAGCCCCACGTGGCTGCGACCATCGACGAGGAACTGACCCCCGCTGCGGCGCCCGAGATCGGGGAGGCGTCCGACGGCTCCCGGCCGCTGCTGCGTCTGTCCGGCGTCCGCGCCGGCTACGGGCAGCTGCCGGTGCTGCACGGGGTCGACCTCGAGCTCGCGCAGGGACGGACCGCCGTCCTGTTCGGACTCAACGGCGCCGGCAAGACGACCACGGCCCTGAGCATCTGCGGCGCCCTGCCACCCTGGCAGGGCAGCATCGAGTTCGACGGCCACGATGTCACCCGGTGGTCCACCAGGCGGTGCGTCGAAGCCGGCATCGTGATGGTCCCCGAGGGGCGACGTGTCTTCGCCGAGCTGACGGTGGAGCGCAACCTGCTGGTCGGGGGGTGGTCGCAGCGCAAGGACGGCGACTGGATCGCGTCGCAACGTGACGTGGTCCTCGACCACTTCCCGCGCCTACGCGAGCGTCTCCAGCAGACGGCCGGGACGTTGTCGGGTGGCGAGCAGCAGATGTTGGCGATCGCCCGGGGTCTGATGGCCCGCCCCAAGCTGCTGATCGTCGACGAGGCGTCGATGGGCCTCGCGCCCGTCATCGTCGAGGATGTGTTCGACATCGTCCGTGCCATCAACGCCGACGGTGTCACCGTGCTGCTGATCGAACAGAACGTCGGCGCGCTCGACGTGGCCGATGTCGGCGTGGTCATGGCGCAGGGAACGATCGTGCGGACGTTGACCGGGGCGGAGCTGACCGACCGCAGCGTGGTGTCCCGTCTGCTGATGGGCTGACACCGACCCGCGACGGGACGAGATCAGCCGGCGACCGTGCTCGCATCGCAGATCCGGCACGGGGCGAGACCGCGGTCGCTGGCGGCACCCGGCGCCATGGTCTGCAGGTCCGTGCGTGAGACCACCAGACGACAGGTCGGCAGGTGGTAGGTCGCACGGCCCGCGACCACGGTCGGCCCGCCGTCGGGGACCACGGTCGGACCCGCGGCCGCGGCGCTCGCCTCGCTGGCGCGCTCCAGACCGAGGAGGAGGTGGGCCGTGCTGCGCTTGAGCTCGTGGATGATCAGGAGGGTCAGACCCACCAGGACCAGCGCCAGGCCGGCGACCCCCCCGGAGATGAGGTAGGGGATCTGGCCCTGCGTGTGGTCGAGGTTGGCCGCACCGTTCCAGCCGAGCAGGATGAGGACGAAGCCGGCGGCCGCGAGGCCGACGGCGACCTGGACCGCTCGAGTGGTGGGGTCGATCAGCTTGCGCACGTGTCCCTCCCCGGGGTGGAGATCGGTCTGGCTCGTCCGATGCGTGGCGCCGTTGACGGCGGCACGCGCCTCGAGGAGGACAACGCTCGGGCGGGCCACCGGCAACGTCTCCGCGCCGCCGCGCCCGTGCCCGGGGGAGCAGAGCGCGCACGGCGCGCAGGGCACCTGCGGTTTTGCGCACCCCGGGACCCGGCTGTACGTTGCGCACACCACGGAGGGCCGGTCACCACCGGCGCCGCCGCCCAGCCCGATCCGAAGCAACGCGGGGCAGCGGCGACACCTCCGTACGCGCCCCGCGAGGGGCACGCTCCTTCACCTCGAAGCCGCCCGGCACGCCGGGACGAACACCACGCTGCACCGCTCCTCGGAGCGCGACGCGAGGTGGACGCACCAGCACCGAGCAGCCCGAGTTGACAGCAACACACGAGGCGGGGTAACGTTCCCGCTCCGCTCGAAGCGGGCGACACGCCCGCCGAGTTGGTCGACTGGTCCGAAGACGCTACGCTCTCCGAGCTGCGCTTCGCCTCCAGGCGGCGCATCAAGCGGTGTCTCCTCAGGAAGCCGACCTACCTCAGTGTGGGCGGAACCCCGAGGTCCGCGACCCGCTCCTTGAGAACTGCACAGGGTGCCAAAAGCCAGTAACCGCACCGACGGATGTAGCTGTCCGATCGGTGCACCCCGTCGATCGGGACGCGCTCGCGA
>CAYSTY010000007.1:0-27560 GCA_964433685.1 uncultured Actinomycetota bacterium
GCGAAGAAGGCCACGGCGAAGAAGGCCACGGCGAAGAAGGCCACGGCGAAGAAGGCGACCGCGAAGAAGGCCACGGCGAAGAAGGCCACGGCGAAGAAGGCCACGGCGAAGAAGGCGACCGCCACCGGTGCCGACGACGCACCGACGCTGTCGCCGTCCGCCACGTCCGACGGCGTCACCGACGAGTCGGCCCCGTGACCGACGCCGAGGCCGGACCGGCGGTCGATCCGCTCGAGGCGCTCCGGGCCGAGCTGGAGGACGACATCGACGGGCTCCCGGTCGGCGAGAGGGTCCGGCGGTTCGAGCACGCCAACGACGTGCTCGCAGCTGAGCTCGCCTCCCTCGACGAGGTCTGAGCGCTGCCCCCGCCGCGACGCCGCCTCGACGCGGAGCTGGTCCGACGCGGGCTGCTCGCGACCCGCACCGAGGCCCAGGAGGCGGTGCGGGCGGGGCTGGTGACCGTCGACGGCGCACCCGTCGCGAAGGCGGCCAGCCAGGTCCACGCCGGGCAGGCCATCGTGGTGGCGGGGCCACCGCGCACCTACGTCTCGCGAGGCGGTGAGAAGCTCGCGCACGGCCTCGACCGGTTCGCGGTCGACCCGACCGGTCGGCGGGCGTTGGACGCCGGCGTGTCCACCGGGGGGTTCACCGACTGCCTCCGACAGCGAGGCGCCGCATCCGTGGTCGCCTACGACGTCGGCTACGGCCAGGTCCACGACAGGGTCCGTCGCGATCCGGGCGTGGAGGTCCACGAACGGACCAACGTCCGCGACCTTCGACCCGGCGACGTGCCGCCGCCGGTCCCGGACCTGCTGGTCGCCGACCTGTCCTTCATCGCCCTGCGGACGGTCCTACCCACCCTCCGGCGGCTCGTCAGCCCGGCAGCCGAGGCGATCGTCCTCGTCAAACCGCAGTTCGAGGCCGCCCGTGGCGAGGTCGGCAAGGGCGGGGTCGTGCGCGATCCGGCGGTGTGGAGCCGGGTGCTGGTCGAGGTCGCGGACGCCGCCCGGGAGGTGGGGTGGGTACGGTTCGACGCCACCGCTTCGCCGCTGCTCGGCCCGGCCGGCAACGTGGAGTTCCTCGCGCACCTCGCACCTGGCGGGACGGCCAGCTCCAGCGGCGAGGTGGCCCGGACGGTGGCAGCCGCGGTCGACGTGGGCCGTGCCCACCGGGACACCACGAGCCGACGACCATCCGCCGGAGGGGACCCCCAGTGAGGATCGGCCTGGTGGTCCACGCGGGTCGGGATGCCTCGCTGCAAGCGGCAGCGGACGCGGCCCGGACCCTGCGCGAGCTCGGTGTCGAGGTGGTCGCCACCGCCGGCGCCGGCGACGACGAGCCGCAGGTCGACGGGGTGATGGCCGTGCCGGCGAGCGAGTTCGGTGACGGGCTCGACCTGGCGGTCTCCTTCGGTGGCGACGGCACCTTCCTGCGCGCCGCGCACCTGTGCCGCGCCGGACGCACCCCCGTCCTCGGGGTCAACCTCGGACGGCTCGGGTTCCTCGCCGAGGTCGAGCTCGACGACGTCGGTCCGGCGCTGCGAGCCGTCGCGAACGGGAGCTACCGCCTGGAACCGCGCGCGACGCTGGAGGTCGAGGTGATCGGGCCGGACGGTGCCAGGCTCGGTCGCGGGTGGGCGCTCAACGAGGTCGCGGTGGAGAAGACCGAACGCCACCGCCTGCTGCTGATGGACGTCCACATCGACGGCACCCTGTTCGCGAAGGTGCCCGCCGACGCGCTGATCGTGGCCACCTCGACCGGGTCGACCGCGTACGCGTTGTCGGCAGGTGGCCCGATCGTCTCGCCCCACCTCGGGGCGGTGCTCGTCGTTCCCGTCGCGCCGCACTCGCTGTTCGACCGCACCTACGTCGCCGGTCCGGACGAGAGCGTCCGCATCGAGCTGCTCCCCGACCAGGCTGCGGCGCTGGTGTCCTGTGACGGACGCGAGCCCATCCCGGCGCCACCCGGCTCGCACGTGATCGCACGCGGGGACGGCGCTCCGGTCCTGCTCGCCCGGGTCGGCGTCACCGATTTCCCGACCCTGGTCCGCCGCAAGTTCGGGCTGCGCTGACCGAGGTTGGGGACAGCCGTCGCGGCCGCCACCGGTCGGTCGGTAGCCTCCACGACCGGGCCGCGAGGAGGTGGGTGATGCTCGAGGAGCTCGCCATCACCAGCCTGGGCGTGATCGAACAGGCCACCCTCGAGCTCGCGCCGGGGTTGACCGTGGTCACCGGGGAGACGGGCGCGGGCAAGACGATGGTGGTGACCGCGCTCGAGCTGCTGCTCGGCGCGCGGGCCGACGCGTCCCTGGTCCGGGCCGGAGCGCCGTCGGCGGTCGCCTCCGCCGTCATCCGACCCGTCCCGCCCGATGCGGCGGGTTGGGTCGCTGACGACGCCGACGAGCTGGTCGTCTCCCGCGAGCTCCGGGCCGAGGGCCGCAGCCGCGCCCGGGTGGCCGGCACCCTCGCCCCGGTCTCGGCCCTGGCGGAGGTGCTCGGACGTCACGTGGAGGTCCACGCGCAGCACGAGCACGTCCGGCTCGCCCGCCCGGAGGTGCAGCGCGGGCTGCTCGACCGCTCGGCCGGGGACCCACACGCCCGCACCCTCGCCCGTTACCGCGACGCCCACGGACGGTGGCGGGAGCTGTGCGACCGCCGGGACCGGCTCGTCGCCGACGCACGTGAGCGTGCGCGCGAGCTCGACCGCCTGCGCGCCGAGGTGGCGGAGATCGAGGCGGCCGGTCTCGATCCTGACCGCGACGGGGGGATCGATCGGCACCTCGACGTGCTCGCCCACGCCGAGGAGCTGCAGGTCGCCACGACCGAGGCGGCCGCCGCGCTCGGCAGCGACGGTGCCGGCGAACCGCTCGGCGTGGCCGTGGCCGCGCTGCGCCGGCTGATGGTCGACGACCCGGCACTGGATGCCCTGACCGCCCGGGCGGTGGCACTCGCGGCCGAGGCGACCGAGCTCGCCGTCGATCTGCGCGGGTACGGCGAGGACGTCGAGGCCGACCCCGCCCGGCTCGCCGCGCTGCAGGAACGCAAGGCCGTGTTGCAGGTGCTGACCCGCAAGTACGGCTCCGACGTCGACGCGGTCCTGGCCTACGCGCGCGATGCCGGTGAGCGGCTGCAGGCCCTCGAGGCCGAGGAGGCCGACGCGGACGACCTCGATGCCCGGATCGCGGAGACGTACGCCGCGCTCGTCGCACTGGCCGAGGACGTGCGCCGGGGCCGTCGCCACGCGGCCGACGCCCTCGCACGCGCCGTGGACGGCCACCTCGCCGACCTCGGCATGCCCCACGCGAGCTTCAGCGTCGAGGTCGCGCCGCTCGAGGACGGGGTGCTCACCGCCGACGGTGGGGACCGGGTCGACTTCCTGCTCGCGCCCAACCCCGGTGAGCCGGCGCGCCCGCTCGGGCAGGCTGCCTCCGGGGGCGAACGTTCCCGCGTCTCGCTCGCGGTGGAGGTGGCGCTCGCGGACGTCGACGACGTGGACGTGCTCGTCTTCGACGAGGTGGACGCGGGCATCGGCGGTGCGACCGCCATGGCCGTGGGGGAGAAGCTGGCGCGGTTGGCGACCGGGGCAGAGGGCCGTCCGCGCCAGGTGCTGTGCGTGACCCACCTCGCGCAGCTGGCAGCGTTCGCCGACGTCCACCACGTGGTCGAGAAGGGGGTGCGGGACGGTCGCACCGTGACCACGACCCGCCGCGTCGCGGAGGACGACCGTGTGGCGGAGCTCGCCCGGATGCTCGGTGGTGAAGCGACCGCCGCAGCCGGTCTCGAGCACGCGCGCGAGCTGCTCGCGCGGGCGGGGGAACGCCGCGCGAGCTGAGCGCGCCGATGTCACCCGGTGTGACGTCGTCGCGGCTAGCGTCCACCGCCGTCCAGCCAGGTCGCGGCGGTCCAGCCAGGTCGCCGCCACCGCGCCACCACCCGGGAGCCCGAGTCTTGCGCACCTCCGCACCGCTCGGGACGGTCCACCTCGGCGTCGGCCCGCCGTCCGGCGCGCGTCGCCGCCGCCGGCGCCGGCGGGTCGGTGCGGTCGCGACGCTGGCGACGGTGGCGCTCACGGCCGGTTGGTTCGGTGCGACGGCGGGGGCCGACAGCCGGGGATCGGATGCCGGCCGGGGCGTCGGGTCCGACGACCCCGGTGGGCTCGTGGCGAGCGATGCGGTGCCGCCCGCCGTGCCGTCCGGGACGGCGGCCGCTCCAGCCGAGGACCGGCCCGCCGATCCGGCACCGGTCGCGGCACACCCTCGAGCGGACGAGGACGTGGACACCCCGCCGTTGGCCCGGCTCGGGGAGCTGTCGTTGCACCTGCCCGCCGAACGGGCCGTGGTCGTCGGCTACCACGAAGCTGCGACGGTGGCGGCGTTCGGGCTCACGCCGGTCGGCACCGTGACCGAGGACCGCAACACGACCCGCACGGACCTGCCGGGGGACGACGCAGCCGGCACCCCGTACCTCGTGCTCAGCTCCCGCGGTCGCAGCGCCGGGCCGACCTCGGCCATCGACGTCGTGCTCGAGCCGGACGTAGCCGTGCTCGCGCCCGTCAGCGGCACGGTGCTCGACGTGCGCACCTACCTGCTCTACGGCGCCCACGAGGACCTCCGGATCGAGCTCGTCCCCGACGGTCACCCGGAGCTGCGCGTCGTGCTGATCCACCTCGATGGTGGACGGGTCGAGGTCGGGGAGCGGGTCACGGCGGGTGTGACCGCGTTGGCGGCGACCGCCAGGAGCTTGCCGTTCGGCAGCCACATCGATCGCGAGACCGAACCCGACCGCTTCCCCCACGTGCACCTCGAGGTCCAGGCGATCGATGCGGTCCGTCCCGGCGACGATCCCGCCGCCGCCGAGGACGTCGCGGGTCCGCCGGCACGCTGAACCTCGGCCGCACGCAGGTGGTGACGCGGCCACCGACGGTCGGCCCCCGCCGGCGCCGGCCGGACATCTAGCGTGCCCCCGTCCGGTCGGTCCGGACGCCACCGGGGAGGCAGCCGTGTCGGCCAACGTCATCGGGTTCGCGCTCCTGCTGCTCGGTGTCCTGCTCGTGCTCGGCAAGCTCGTCCGGGTCGTGAACCGGTCGTCCCAGAAGCTGTTCCTGCCGAGCTCCATCATCGGTGGCGGCGTGGCGCTGCTCGTCGGTCCGGACATCCTCGGCAGCATCGCCAGCCAGCTCGGCAGCGACCGGTTCGCCGAGCACGGCATCTTCGGCGAGGACGTCATCGCGGTCTGGACCGAGCTGCCCGAGCTGCTCATCAGCGTCGTGTTCGCGACCCTGTTCCTGGGTAGCCGCATCCCGCGCCCGCGCGACGCCGCCGGTCTCGCCGCGCCGCAGCTGGCGTTGGGGGTCACCATGGCGAGCGGTCAGTACGTGGTCGGGCTGGCGCTGGGCCTGCTGGTGATCGCACCGGTCTTCGGGCTCGACCCGATGGTCGGTGCCCTGATCGAGGTCGGCTTCGAGGGCGGGCACGGCACGGCCGCGGGCCTCGGGAGCACCTTCGAGGACCTCGGTCTGCCCGAGGGACAGGACCTCGCCCTGGGACTGGCCACCGTCGGGGTCATCTCCGGCATCGTGGTGGGGATCGCGCTGATCAACTGGGCGGTCCGCACCGGACGGACCTCGCTGCTCGCCGAGGACGCCGAGGCGTCCCTGGCCCAGCAGCGGGGCCTGTTCGAGCGCGAGGACCGGTCGCGTGCCGCCACGATGACGGTGCGTCCGGCGTCCATCGAGCCGCTCGCCATCCACTTCAGCGTCGTCGCGCTCGCGATCCTGATCGGTCAGGGGTTCCTGTCGGCGCTCCAGGCGATCGAGCGCGCCCCGTGGATCGACAGCGTGGAGCTGTTCGCGTACGTCCCGCTCTTCCCCCTGGCGATGCTGGGTGGCGTCGTCGTGCAGCTCGCGGTCGACCGCTACGACCGGTACGACCTCGTCGACCGTCAGATGATGGAGCGCATCCAGGGTCTCTCGCTCGACCTGCTCATCGTGGCCGCGATCGCGACCCTGTCGCTCCAGGTCATCGCGGACAACCTCGTGCCGTTCCTCCTGCTCGCCGTCGCGGGACTGGCGTGGAACGTCGGGGTCTTCCTCCTCCTCGCACGGCGGATGATCCCGGCCTTCTGGTTCGAACGCGGCATCGGCGACCTCGGCCAGTCCCTCGGGGTGACCGCCACCGGCCTGATCCTGATGCGCGTGGCCGACCCCGACGGCGAGACGCCCGCCTACGAGGCGTTCGGTTACAAGCAGCTCGGGTTCGAGCCGTTCTTCGGAGGTGGCCTGATCACCGCCAGCGCGTTGCCCCTGATCGCCCAGTTCGGGGCCACCCCGCTGCTGGTCGGGATGCTGGTGCTGCTGGTGGTCTCGGTCGTCGCGGGTCTGCGTCTCGGCCGTCGTGCCCCCCCACCCCGACGCGGTGGCGGCGCAGACCTGATCGCGGCGCGCGAGCGGGCGCCGCGGGGGCCGCGCGTGCTTGGTCGCCCCCGACCGGGACCGCTACCGTCGCACGGGCCGCCGCGGCTCGGGCGGCCCGGGGTACCGCTGGCCCGCCGTACCCGCGCCGAACGAGCCGGAGGTCGCCGTGCCGCAGTTCGTCTTCGTCACCGGTGGGGTCTCGTCGGCGCTCGGCAAGGGCATCACCGCGGCCTCGCTCGGCCGCCTGCTCACCGCCAGCGGGCTGAGCGTGACCATGCAGAAGCTCGACCCCTACCTCAACGTCGACCCGGGGACGATGAACCCGTTCGAGCACGGTGAGGTCTTCGTCACCGACGACGGGGGTGAGACCGACCTCGACCTCGGCCACTACGAACGGTTCATCGACCGCAGCCTGCACCGCGGGTCGTCGGTGTCCTCCGGTCAGATCTGGTGGTCGGTCATCACCAAGGAGCGACGGGGTGACTACCTCGGTCGCACGGTGCAGGTGATCCCGCACATCACCGACGAGATCAAGTCCCGCATCCACGCGGTCGCCACCGACGACGTCGACGTGGTGATCGTCGAGGTCGGCGGCACCGTCGGCGACATCGAGGGACTGCCGTTCCTCGAGGCCATCCGCCAGATGCGTCACGACGTCGGCCGCGACAACATCTGTTACGTCCACGTGGCGTTGGTGCCCTACATCGCCGCGTCCGGCGAGCTCAAGACCAAGCCGGCGCAGCACTCGGTCCGCGAGCTGCGTGCGGTCGGTATCCAGCCCGACGTGCTGGTGCTGCGCAGCGACCGCGAGCTCGACGAGGGGCTGCGCCGCAAGGTCGCCCTGCAGTGCGACGTCGACCTCGACGGGGTGATCGCGGCGGTCGACGCGACATCGCTCTACGAGGTGCCGCTCGCGATGCACGAGGAGGGCCTCGACCGCGTCGTGGCCAAGCGCCTGCGCCGGGAGGTCCCGCCGCCGGACCTGACCGAGTGGCGCGCCCTCGTCGATCGGGTCCACGCGGCGCGGGACACCGCCACGGTCGCGATCGTGGGCAAGTACGTCGAGCTGCCGGACGCCTACCTGTCGGTGGTGGAGGCGCTGCGGCACGGCGGCATCGCCAACGGTGTCGACGTGGAGCTGCGCTGGATCGCCTCCGACGACCTCACCCCGACCGACGAGCACGGCGAGGGCGCCGACGCCGGTCGCGCGGCACAGCGGCTCGCCGGTGTCGACGGCGTCCTCATCCCGGGGGGCTTCGGGATCCGCGGGGTGGAGGGCAAGATCGCTGCCATCCGCTGGGCCCGTGAACACGAGGTGCCCTTCCTCGGGCTCTGCCTCGGGCTGCAGTCGGCGGTCGTCGAGTTCGCCCGTCACGTGGTCGGCCTCGACGGCGCCCACTCGGCGGAGTTCGAACCCGGTACCCCCCACCCGGTCATCGGCCTGATGGCCGACCAGCGTGACGTCGCCGACAAGGGCGGGACGATGCGGCTCGGGGCGTACCCCGCCAAGCTCGTGCCCGGGACCCGGACGCGGGCGGCCTACCACGACGAACCGGTCGTCTACGAACGTCACCGCCACCGCTACGAGGTCAACAACCGTTACCGCGGTGACCTCGAGGCCGCCGGCATGGTGTTCTCGGGTCTCTCGCCCGACGACCGGCTCGTGGAGTTCATCGAGCTGCCCGACCACCCGTGGTTCATCGCCACCCAGGCGCACCCGGAGCTCAAGTCGCGGCCGACCCGTCCCCACCCGTTGTTCGACGGCTTCGTCCGCGCCGCGCGGCAGCACGGACGCGAGGCGGCTGGCCGGTTGCCGGTCGAGCTCGACGAACCGACGGCGGGGGAGCTGGTCGACGCGCTCCGGGCACAGGCGGACGTGCTGTCGGTGGACCGCACGTGAGCCGGCAGGGCGACCCACGCTGGTTCGAGACCACCGACGAGGAGGTGGTCTACGAGGGCTTCTCGACCGTCGTGCGCGAGACGGTGCGCACGCCCGCCGGCGAGGACATGGTCCGTGAGATCGTGCGGCACGACTCGGCGGTCGCCGTCGTCCCGGTGCTCGAGGACGGCCGGATCGTGCTGCTGCGCCAGTACCGCCAGCCGCTGCGGCGCTACGTGCTCGAGCTGCCCGCCGGCAAGATGGACGTCGACGGGGAGAGCCCCGAACAGGTCGCGCACCGTGAGCTCGCCGAGGAGATCGGTCACGACGCCCGGGAGCTGGTCCACCTGGTGACCTTCCAGAACTCCAGCGGCTGGACCACCGAGGAGACCCACGTCTACCTCGGTCTCGGTGTCCACGAGGTGCCGACGCCGGAGGGCTTCACCCCACGCGAGGAGGAGGCGGACATGGAGCTGGTCCCCTTCACCGCCGAGGACGCGGTCGCGGCCGCCCGCGCCGGCGAGATCACCGACGGCAAGAGCCTGATCGGCCTGCTGCTCGCCGCCCCGCACCTCGGGCTGTGACCCCGGTGCCGGTCGGCGGAGCTGCCGACCGTGACGCCCGCCTGCCGCTGCTCGGCCGGTACCTCGACCACCTGCGGGCCGAGCGAGGGCTGGCCCGCAACACCCTCGAGGCCTACCGACGTGACCTCGCTCGCTACGCCGACTACCTCGCCGAGGTCGGGATCGACGACCCCCGTGCCGTCGCCACCGAGGACCTGCAGAGCTTCGTCGCCTGGTTGCACGCCCGGCCCACCGCCTCCGGGAAGCCGTACGCGGCCTCGTCGGTCGCACGGGTCGTGGTCGCGGTCCGCGGGTTCCACCGTTTCCTCGCCCGTGAGGGGCTGACACCGGAGGACGTCGCCGCGTCGGTCAGCACGCCGCGTTCGTCGCGGTCGCTGCCGAAGGCGCTGTCGGTCGACGACGTCGCGCGCCTGCTGGTGGCACCGGTCGGGCAGACACCGCTGCCTCGTCGCGACCGTGCGCTCCTCGAGCTGTTGTACGGCGCGGGTCTGCGCATCTCGGAGGCCACCACGCTCGACCTCGACGACGTGGACCCGGTGGAACGCCTCGTGCGGGTGCGCGGCAAGGGCGACAAGCAGCGGCTCGTGCCCTACGGCGACCTCGCCGCCGACGCGCTCGAGGCCTGGCTGGTCGGTGGCCGTCCCGCGCTCGAACCGCGCGTGCCGGCCGTGTTCGTCAACGCCCGGGGTGGCCGACTGACGCGTCAGGGTGCGTGGAAGGTGATCACCGGCCACGCCGAACGCGTGGGCCTGGCCGCCGCGGTCTCACCCCACACCCTGCGACACTCGTTCGCCACCCACCTGCTCGACGGGGGAGCGGACGTACGAGCCGTCCAGGAGCTGCTCGGGCACGCCAGCGTCGCCACCACCCAGATCTACACCCTGGTCAGCCGCGCCGCGCTCCGCGAGGTGTACGAGCGCGCCCATCCTCGGGCACAGCACGGTCGGTAGGCTCGCGAACCGCCCCCGACCCACCGAGGATGCCGTGGACCAGGCGACGCTCGAACGCCTCCGACGTGAGCTCGACGAGGACCGCGCACAGCAGGTCGAACTGCTCGAGGAGCACGGCGCCGAACCCTACTCCGATCTGGTCCGGGACCTCGGCATCGAGGACGAGAGCGGTGCCGACGCCGGCCAGGCGACCGAGGAGCGCAGCGAGCTGCTCGCGCAGCTCGAGACCGCACGCCAGCGCGTCCACGCCATCGACACCGCGCTGAGCAGCATGGACGACGGCACCTACGGCACCTGCGTGGACTGCGGGGACACCATCCCCGCCGAACGCCTCGAGGTGCGCCCACTGTCGGTGCGGTGCGTGCGGTGCGCCGAAGCGGCGGCCTGAACGTGGCCACCCTCGAGGTCCCGGTCCTGATCGCCCGCAAGCGTGATGGCGGCGAGCTCAGCGCGGACGAACTGCGTCGCTTCCTCGACGCGTACCTGCGTGGCGAGGTCGAGGAGGCGCAGGTCGCCGCCCTGCTCATGGCGGGGGTCATCCGCGGGTTCAGCGACGAGGAGGCGGTCGCGCTGACCGAGGTGCTCGTGACCTCGGGTGACACCGTCGACCTGTCGGGTCTGCGCGGCCCCACCGTGGACAAGCACTCGACCGGCGGGGTCGGGGACACCACCACGCTGGTGGTCGCCCCGCTGCTCGCCGCCGCCGGCGCGCAGGTCGCCAAGCTGTCGGGCCGCGGGCTCGGCCACACCGGCGGGACGCTCGACAAGCTCGAGGCCATCCCCGGCCTCCGGGTGGACCTCACCCCCGGCGAGGTGGCGACGCAGACCGACCGCATCGGCCTGGCCGTCGCCGCCGCGACCCAGGACCTCGTACCGCTCGACAAGAAGCTCTACGCGCTGCGTGACGTCACCGCCACCGTCGCCTCGCCGGCACTGATCGCCTCGTCGGTCATGAGCAAGAAGCTCGCCGGGGGAGCCGGGCACGTGTTGCTCGACGTCAAGACCGGTGACGGTGCGTTCATGGAGGACCCCGCCGACGCGGTCGCGCTCGCGGCGCTGTGCGTGCGCATCGGGCAGGCGCACGGACGCCGGACCGGTGCCCTGGTCACCGACATGTCGCAGCCGCTCGGCGACGGCATCGGCAACGCCATCGAGGTCGCGATCGCGGTCGAGGTGCTGCGCGGCGAGCGGTCCGGTGACCGGCTCACCGAGGCATCGCTGGCGCTGGCCGCAGCGGCGCTGGAGCTGACCGGTGTCGCCGCGGACGAGGCGCGCGACCGCGTGACCACGTTGCTCGAGGACGGCAGCGCCTTGGAACGCTTCCGGGACTTCGTGATCGCCCAGGGCGGTGACCCGGCGGTCGCCGACGACCCCCGTTCGGTGCTCCCGGTCGCGCCGCACACCGTGCCGTGGGTCCCGCCGGCCGGGACCGTGCACGGTTTCTCGTGCCGACGGCTCGGTGAGCTCGCCGCTCGGCTCGGGGCGGGACGCCAACGGCAGGGCGACCAGCTCGACCTCGCGGTCGGTCTCGAGGTGCTGGTGCGCACCGGGGACCGGGTCGACGGCGAGCGGCCGGCGGTCCTGATCCACGCCCGCACCGAGGACGACGCCGCCAGCGTGCTGGCCGAGCTCGCCGACGTGGTGCACGTGGCCGACGCGCCGTGCACCCCGCCCGACCTCGTGCACGCCCGCGTGGGGTTCGACGAGCCGCGCTGAGGCTCGGTCGGTCTAGGTGCGCTTGACCAGACCTTGGCGGTAGGCCTCGGCCACGGCCTGTGCCCCGGTCTCCACCCCGAGCTTGCTGTAGATGCTGGTGAGGTGGTTCTTGACGGTCTTGACGGACAGGAACAACGCCGTCCCGATCTCGGTCGGTCGGTTGCCCGCGGTCAGCAGCTCGAGGATCTCACGCTCGCGGGGGGTCAGGCCGAGCGCGGAGGCCGGCGTCCGCCCGGCGGCCAGGTCCATCACGCGCGCGGCGACGTTGCTCGAGAGGTAGGAGCCACCGTCGCGGACCGCGCGGATCGCCTCCTGGAGCTCCTCGATGGACGCCGACTTGGACACGAACCCGGCCGCGCCGAGCGCCACCGCGCGTTGCAGGGATCCGTCGTCGTCGTGCATCGACAGGAACACCACCCGCAGCTCGGGCCGCTCCCGACGCAGCTGCTCGGCCACGGCGAGCCCGTCCATACCGGGCATGGCGATGTCGACCACGAGCAGGTCCGGTCCGTGCTCGGCCACGGCGGCCAGGGTGCCCGGGCCGTCCCCGGCCTCGCCCACCACCTCGACGCCCTCCTCGCTGCGCACGGCCTTGAGGACCGACTGCCGGACGAGGGTGTGGTCATCGGCGACGACGACGCGGAAGGTCACTGGAGCTCCGTTGGGACGGCGGACGTGGGACGGGGACGGCGTTGGGCGGGACCGCCGGCCGGTGCGTGCGGCCGGGTGGGGAAGCGCAGGGTCACCACCGTGCCACCGCCGAGCCGGTCGCGGACGCTGAGCGAACCCTGCAGGCGGTCGGCGCGCTCGCGCATCGAGCGGACCCCGACGCCACCGCCAGCGCGACCCGTCGTGGCGCCACGACCGCGACCGTCGTCCTCGACCACGAGCTCGGTCGTCGCCTGGTCCCGTTCGAGCGAGACGGTGATGGTCGACGCGTCGGCGTGCCGCAACGCGTTCGAGAGCGCCTCCTGCGCCACGCGCAGCGCGTCCGCGGTCCGGTCGGGTGGCAGCTCGGCAGCACCGATGACCTCGAGTTCGATGCGCGGCCCACCGGCCGGGCTCACCTCGGCGAGGTGCTGTTCGAGCAGGGCGCCGAGGTCACCGGTCGGGTCGGTGCGCAGCCCGGCGATGGTGGCCCGCAGCTCCGACAGCGCGGTGTCCGCGACGCGCGCCAGCCGGGCGAGCTCGGCGTCGGCGCTCCGGCGGCCACCCGCGACGGTCTGCAGCTCGAGTTCCATCTTGAGGTGCGCGAGCGACTGGGCGACACCGTCGTGGAGGTCCGCTGCCAGGCGGCGTCGTGCGGCGTCGGCGGCGCGGGCGAGGGTCCCGTCGAACAGCCGCGCGTTCTGCAGGGCGATGGCCGCGTCGATCGTCAGGCGCTGGATGGCCGGACGCAACCTCGCACCGACCTCCGCGCCCGTGACCCCGACCAGCAGGAGCCCGATCGGGTCGGCCTGCGAGCCGAGGTGGGCGCACAGCCAGAACGGGGCGCCGTCGCACGCGCGACGCAGACCGTCGGGGAGCTGGTTCGGGGTGCGCAACTGCAGGTCGCCGAGCCGCCGTGCGACGTCGAGACGCACCGGCCCGAGCCGCCCCGGCGGTACCGCGTGGGATGCCGCCACGTGCAGGACGCCGTGCTCCTCCACGAGGACGGCCACCCCGGCGACGCCGGACAGCCCGCGCACCTCCGCCGAGACGGCTGCGGCGACGGTGGTCGCGTCGAGACCGCCCGGCAGGTCGTCGGCGAGGTCGAGCAGCGCGGACAGCAGACGGTTGGCTTCCTGGAGCTTGACGCGCCCGGCGACGGCCCGTCCGTCGATCACCTGTGCCGCCGCCGCGGTGGTGATGCCGACGAGGGGCAGCAGCAGCGCGACCGGCACGATCCCCCCCGTCCCGAGCGTCGCGAGCTGATCGTCCGCCGCGAGCACGGCGAGCAGGACCAGCGACAGGGTCGCGCCCGCCGCGGCGCCGGCGCGGATGCCGCCGGCGGACGCGGGGCCGGCCACGGCGACCGTGAGGAACAGCAGGAACGGCGCCACCTCACCCCCGGTCGCGACCACGACGGCCGCGGCCACGATCAGGTCGCCGCCGCGGACGTAGCGGTCACGGCGGGCGAGCGCGGTCAGCAGCACGTACGCGGCGAGCGCCCCGTAGACGGGGGCGATCCCGGCCGAGGTGGTGGGCAGCAGCAGCGGGACCACCGCGACCGACCCGAGCCGAGCCCACCGCTCGAGCCCCAGCGAGGACGCGGCGTAGGCCAGCCGATCGACCGTCCGGGACCACGTCGATCGCGCCCCGGTGGAGGAGGACTCGCGCACCGTGCCTCCGTCCTCGTCCGGTCCTCCGTACGGGGCCGGTACGGCCCGCGTCTCCCACGCGGCAGGGTAGTCGCGCGGGACCGCCATCCGCGGTCAGGCGGCGTGCGCGTGTACCCTCGTCCGCTACGCCTCACACCGCCGTCCCGCGCGGTCCTGCTCCCCGCCCGCGACCCCGAGACGCATCCCCGATGAGCTACCAGGTCCACCTCGAGGTCTTCGAGGGCCCGTTCGACCTGCTGCTGCAGCTGATCTCCCGGCGCAAGCTCGACGTCACCGAGGTCGACCTCGCCGAGATCACCTCGGACTTCCTCGGTCACCTCGCCGCGCTCGACGACCTCGACCTCGAGACGGCGACGCGCTTCCTGGTCATCGCGGCGACGCTCATCGAGCTCAAGGCCGCCCGCCTGCTGCCGGCCGAGGAACGCAGCGAGCTCGAGGACCTGCTCGGCGAGGCGCGCGACATGCTGTACGCCCGCCTGCTCGAGTACCGCGCGTTCCGGGACGTGGCGCGCATCATCGCCCACCGCATCACCCAGCACGACGCTCAGCTGCCGCGCGAGGTCGCGCCCGAACCCTGGCTGACCCGGCTGGTCCCCGAGACGCCGCTGCCGATCGATGCACGGGGCCTCGGCGCCCTCGCCGCGGCGGCCTTCGCGCCGACGCCGGAGGCGACCGTCGACCTGTCCCACATCCGTCGCAGCTACGTGTCCGTGCGCGAGGCCGCGCTCGCCCTGCTGACCTCGCTGCCGGACGTCGGTGGACGGCGTCCCTTCCCCGAGCTGGTCGCCGGCCGCACCCGGGGCGACCGGGTCGTGTTCTTCCTGGCGTTGCTCGAGCTGTTCAAGCTCGGCCACGTCGACCTCGCGCAGGAGGACCTGCGCAGCACCCTGCACGTCGCCCGCGCCGGTGGGGGGCGTGACCTCGCGTCGATGCTCGACGAGCTCACCGACGACGAGCCCACCGACGAGCCCAGCGACGACGAGCCCACCGACGACGAGCACGAGGCGGACGCCGCAGCGATGGGAGCCCCCGCGTGAGCGAACCCACCGCACCCGCGTCGGACCCGCTGTCGACGGCGGGACCCGGACCCGCCGCCCCGTACACGCCGGTCGACCTCGACGACGAGGCAGCGGCGGGGGCGCTCTCGGCGCTCGACGCCACCACCGCGGCCGGGCTCGAGGCGTTGCTGTTCCTGGCGGACGAGCCGCTGGACGTCGCCGGACTGGCGGAGATCCTCGAACTCGATCCGGCGGCGGTCGACGGGGCCTGTCAGGGGTTGGCCGTGCGCCACCGCGTGGAACGTCGTGGGACCGAGGTCCGGCGCGCCGCCGGCGGCTGGCGCATGTACTCCTCGGCGCTCGCCCGACCCGTCCTCGAACGGTGGGCGCTCGCGGGCCGCACCGGCCGGTTGACGCAGGCGGCGCTCGAGACGCTCGCCGTCATCGCCTACAAGCAGCCCATCGGGCGCCAGGAGATCGGCGAGATCCGTGGCGTCAACGCCGACGGCGCCGTCCGCAGCCTCGTGGCCCGCGGCTTCGTCACCGAGGTCGGACGCGCCGACGCGCCGGGTCAGGCCGTGCTCTACGGCACGACCACGACCTTCCTGGAACGGCTCGGGCTCGACGACCTCGACGACCTGCCCCCGTTGACCGACTTCCTCCCCGAGCACAACGCGCCCGACGAGCCCGAGCTCGGCACCATCAAGGAGGTCCGGCAACGCCTCGTCGCGGGCGGTGATCTGGCCGGTGACGAGGCACGGGAGGCGGCGACGCGCCGGTTCGGTGACGTGCGGGCCCGCCTGGCGGTCGCGGGTGCGGAAGCACCCGCCGTCGCCGTGGACGGCGGCGACCAGCGGGACGAGGACGACGACGTGCTGCCACCGCCGCAGGTGACGCGCGAGGACCGCCGCAGCGACGAGGCCGCGATGGACGTGCTGACCGACCGGCTCGAGTCGGTGGCGCGGTCGGCGGTCGACCGGCTGCGCCAGGCCGTCTCGGCCAGCGAGGCGCGCGAGGCCGACGAGGCGCGCGAGGCCGACGAGGCGCGCGAGGCCGACGAGGCACGCGGGTCCGATGACACGAGCGGCGATGACCAGCACGGGGACACCCGTGACGATCCCGGTGGCGACGCCGCGACCGGAGAGGGCGAACGTGGCTGAGGAACGGCTCCAGAAGGTCCTGGCGGCGGCCGGGGTCGCCTCCCGTCGCGCCTGCGAGGGCTTCATCCTCGAGGGCCGCGTGACCGTGAACGGTGAGGTGGCCGAGCTCGGGATGAAGGTCGATCGCACCCGGGACGTGGTCGCCGTCGACGGCGAGCGCGTCAACGTCGACCCCGACCGGGTCTACATCATGCTCAACAAGCCGCAGGGGGTGGTCACCACCGCCGAGGACCCCGAGGGCCGTCCGACCGTCCTCGACCTGATCAACCTCCCGCAGCGGCTGTTCCCCATCGGCCGCCTCGACATGGACACCGAGGGGTTGCTGCTGCTGTCGAACGACGGTGAGCTGACCAACGCGCTCCTGCACCCCTCGCGCGAGGTGGAACGCTGGTACGCGGCGCTGGTGACCGGCACGGTCAAGCCGCGCACCCTCACCGTCCTCCGCCAGGGTGTAGAGCTCGAGGACGGCATCGCGCGGGCCAAGCGCGTCGAGGTGCTCGAGGAGGGCAAGGGCAAGTCCCTGCTCCAGGTCGTGATGACCGAGGGCCGCAAGCGCGAGGTCCGCCGGATGCTCGCCGAGGTGGGCCACCCGGTCGAACGTCTCGCCCGGGTCCGGTTCGGGGACGTCGACCTCGGGGAGCTACGGCAGGGCAAGTGGCGCTTCCTCACCCAGGCCGAGATCGGCGCCCTGCACGACGCGGCCCGGGCCGGCGAGCAGCGCGCCGCCCGCACCACCCGCGAACGCGAGCGACGTCACGCCAGCCGCGACGAGCGTGACCGCCGTCGTCGTGCCGGTGGCACCGGCACCCGGCGCGGTCCCGACCGGGAGCGCCCATCGTGAGCGAGCCGCAACCACGCGTCCGGGCGCTGCGTGGCGCCACGACCCTCGAGGTCGACGAGCGCGACCACCTGATCGAGCGCACGCAGGAGGTCATGGCGGCGATCTTCACCCGCAACGACCTGCACGAGGACGACCTGATCTCCATCGTGTTCACCGCCACCTCGGACATCCACAGCGCGTTCCCGGCGGAAGCGGCTCGTGAGGCCGGGTTCACCCACGTCCCGCTGATGTGTGCCCGTGAGCTGGAGATCGACGGCGGCATCCCGCGGTGCATCCGCCTGCTCATCCACGCCTACACCAGCCGGACCCCCGACGCGCTCCGCCACGTCTACCTCCACGACGCCCGGCAGCTGCGCACCGACCTGCCCGAATGAGCCACACGTGCCCCGGGGGTGTGGCGCGCGTCGCGATCGTCGGCGCTGGGCTCGTGGGCGGGTCGGTGGCCACGGCGGCCAGACGCGCCGGCGCGCACGTGACCCTGACCGACCGTGATCCGGATGTGCGCGCCCGAGCTGCCGCCGCCGACCTGGCGGACGAGGTCGTCGCCGACGTGGCCACCGCCGTCGCCCGTGCGCAGCTGGTCGTCGCCGCCGTGCCGTCGTCGGTCGCGGCGAGCGTCCTGACCACGGTCGCCCGTCACGTCCCGCGTACCGCGTGGTTGACCGACGTCGCCAGCCTCAAGGGGCAGCTCGTCCCCGCGGTGGAACGGGCCCTGGCGACCGAGGCCCTCGGCCCGGAGCGGTTCGTCGGGGGCCACCCGATGGCCGGCAGCGAACGCAGCGGGCCCGAAGCGGCCGATGCCACCCTGTTCCAGGGGGCGACCTGGGTCCTGACGCCGACACCGCGCACCGACCCGGCCGCCGTGACCGGCGTGTCCGGGTTCCTGCGCGACCTCGGGGCACGGGTGCTCGCGCTCGAGCCGGCGCGGCACGACCAGCTCGTCGCCGTCACCTCGCACCTGCCTCAGGTCGTCGCCTCGGTGCTCGCCGACGTCGCGGCCGAGACGGCCGGCCGGCTCGGTCAGGCGGTGCTCGCCGTCGCGGGCGGCGGGTTCCGTGACACCACCCGCATCGCCGCCTCCGACCCCGACCTGTGGCTGGGCATCCTGGGTGGCAACCGCGTCGCGGTGCTGAGCGCCCTCGATGCCTACCGGGCCCGCCTGACCGACCTGCACACCGCCCTCGCGGACGAGGACGACGCGGCCGTCCACGCGCTGCTCGCACGGGCCTCGGTCGCCCGTCGCGCCCTCGTGCGTGACGACATCCGCGCCGCGACGGTCGACCTCGCCGTGGCCCTGGACGACCGTCCCGGCGCGCTGGCGGTGGCGATCACCGCGCTCGGTGACGCGGGCATCAACGTCTCGGACCTGGCGATGCGCCACGCCACGGCGGGGGACCGCGGGGCCCTGCTCGTACGCATCGACGCCGCGGCGCACGACCGCGCCCTCGAGGCGCTCGACGGCGTCGGCCTCGCCGTCCACGTCGAACCCGGAGAGCCCGCGTGAACCACCTGACCGCCACCGGAGCTCCGGACCGGGTCCGGGTCCACCCCGCCAGCTTGTCGGGCACCGTCGACGTGCCGGGTGACAAGTCCCTCAGCCACCGGGCCCTGCTGCTGGCCGCGTTCGCGGACGCACCGGTGACCGTCGCGGGTCTCGCGCCGTCCGGCGACGTCCGTGCCACCGCCGCCGCCCTGCGCACCATGGGCGCGCAGGTCGACCTCACCGCCGCCTCCGACGGGACCCTCGGTGGGACGGTCACGGGACCGTTGCGTGAGGCCGACGACGTCATCGACTGCGGCAACTCGGGGACGAGCCTGCGGCTCCTGGCCGGCATCGCCGCCGGGATCGACGGCATCACCGTCCTGACCGGTGATGCCTCGCTCCGCCGCCGACCCGTGGACCGGGTCGCCGACCCGCTGCGCGCCATGGGGGCGCGCATCGACGCCCGTGACGGTGGCCATCGTCCCCCGCTGGTGGTGCGCGGCGGGGGGCTGCGCGCCACCGACCACCTCAGCCCCGTGGCCTCGGCGCAGGTCAAGTCCGCGGTCCTGCTCGCCGGGTTGCGCGCCGACGGACGCACCACGGTCACCTCGCCGTTGCCGTCGCGTGACCACACCGAACGGATGCTCGCGCACCTCGGCCACCCGCTCGAACGCGAGGTCTACCGGGATGGCACCGAGGTGGTGTCGGTCGCCCCGCTCGGCGAGCGTGGGCTGGATGCGCGCGACGTCACGGTCGCGCGCGACCCGTCGTCGGCGGCGTTCTGGCTCGTGGCGGCCGCGTGCGGGGCCGGACCGATCACCGCCCGGGGCGTGTGCGCCAACCCCCTCCGGCTCGGGGTCGTGACGGCCCTCCGGCGGCTCGGCGCGGAGGTGGAGCTGACGGCGCGTGGTGAACGCGCCGGTGAACCGGTCGCCGACGTCGCCGTCGTCCCCTCGGCGCTCACCGGCGCGAGCCTGCAGGGCCAGCTCGTCGTGGATGCCCTCGACGAGCTGCCCGTGCTCGCCCTCGCCGGTGCGTGCAGCCGGGACGGCATCGAGGTCCGCGACGCGGCCGAGCTGCGGGTCAAGGAGTCCGACCGCATCACCGTCCTGGCTGCCGCCCTCCGCGCGATCGGGCTCGAGATCGAGGAGCGACCCGACGGGTACCGTGTCCCCGGTGGTCAGCGACCCGGTCCCGGCAGGGTCGAGGCGCACGGGGACCACCGCATCGCCATGACCGCCGCCGTCGCGGCCGTGCTCGGTACCGGCCCCGTCGACATCGGCGGCTTCCGGGCGGTCGCGACCTCCTACCCCAGCTTCCTCGACGACCTCGCGGGCCTCGGCGGCCACGTGGAGGTCCTCGCCTGACGAGAGCCGTACCCGTGAGCGACCGCAGCGCACCCCCGACCGGGTGGGACGACGCCGACGACCGAGACGACGAGGTCGTCTGGTTCGAGGACGAGTTCCGCCCGGTCGTCGCCATCGACGGCCCGGCCGGTTCGGGCAAGTCGACGGTGGCGGCGCGGGTCGCGGCGGCGCTCGAGGTGCCGCACGTCGACACCGGCGCGCTGTACCGGGCCGCGACGCTCGCGTGCCTGCGGGCGGAGGTGGACCTGGCCGACGGTGCCACCTGCACCTCGGTGGTCGTCGCCAGCCGGATCGACCGCGACGACGTCGCCGGCCGCACCTACCTCGACGGCGAGGACGTCGAGGACGAGATCCGCGGTCCCGAGGTCACCACCGCGGTGTCCGCCGTGAGCGCCCACCACGGGGTGCGCAGCGCCCTCACCCCGGCGATGCGACGCGCCGTGTCCGGGGGCGGCGTGGTCGAGGGACGCGACATCGGCACGGTGGTCCTGCCCGACGCCGACCTGAAGGTGTTCCTGACCGCGTCGGTCGCCGAGCGGGCGCGCCGTCGTGGGGACCAGATCGGACGCGACGACCTCGACGCCCTCACCGCCGAGCTGCGCGCACGGGACGAGGCCGACGGCTCCCGTGCGGTGGCACCGTTGCAACGCGCCGAGGACGCGTGGGAGCTGGACACCGAGGGGCTGGGCGTCGACGAGGTGGTCGACCTGGTGGTCGACCGCGTCGCCGAGGTCGTCGCGGGTGTCGATCCGGAGCTCGACGTCGACCAGCCGGTCGTGGACCCCCTGACGGCTCGTCGTGCCCTGCCGCGCGTCGCCGTGGTCGGTCGACCGAACGTCGGCAAGTCCACGTTGGTCAACCGCATCCTCGGGCGCCGGGTCACCATCGTCGAGGAGAAGCCCGGCGTCACGCGCGACCGGACCGAGCACCGCGCCGAGTGGCTCGGCCGGCCCTTCATCGTGGTCGACACGGGGGGCTGGGAAGCACGAGCGGATGGGATGTCGGCGCGGATCGTCGAGCAGGCCGAGGCCGCCATCGCCAGCGCCGACCTCGTGGTGTTCGTGGTCGACGTGACCGTCGGCGTGCTCGAGGACGACGAGCGCTACGCCAAGGTCCTGCGTCGCAGCGGGGTGCGCGTGGTCCTCGCCGCCAACAAGGTCGACAGCGACCGGCAGGAGCCGCAGGTCCACGAGCTGTGGAACCTCGGTCTCGACGAACCGCGTCCGGTGTCGGCTCGGCACGGACGCGGGGTCGGCGACCTGCTCGACGCGGTCCTCGAGCTGCTCCCGCCACCCCCGCCGGAGCTCGCCGGTGCCATCAGCGACGAGGACGCCGTCCCGAGGGTGGCGCTCGTCGGCAAGCCGAACGTCGGCAAGTCGTCGCTGTTCAACCGCCTCCTCGGCGAGGAACGTTCGATCGTCGACGCGGTCCCGCACACCACCCGCGACGCGGTCGACACGATGGTGGACATCGACGGTGAGCCCTGGGCTTTCGTCGACACCGCCGGGATGCGACGCCGCTACCGCACGGGGGAGGACACCGAGCTGTTCTCGGTCGACCGCACCCGCGACGCGATCGAGCAGGCCGACCTCGTCCTGTTCGTCCTCGACGCCTCCGAGCCGCTCGGGGAACAGGACCAGCGACTGGCCGCGCTGCTCCGGGATGCGGGACGTGGCGTGGTCATCGTGTGCAACAAGTGGGACCTGGTCGACGACCAGCGCCGGGAGGACCTCGAACGCGAGCTCGACCGGCTCCTCGCCTTCGCGTCGTGGGCGCCCCGGATCAACGTCTCGGCCACCTCCGGTCGGGGCTTGCGTCGGGTGATGCCGCAGCTGCGCAGCGTCTGGGGCAACTACCGGCGACGGGTGCCGACGCGCGCGCTGAACCGGCTGCTGGCGGATGCGGTGGCCCACCAGGCACCGCCGCGCCGCGGTCAGAAGCAGCTCAAGCTCCGGTACGCGACGCAGGCCGAGACCCGTCCGCCCCGGTTCGTGCTGTTCACCAACGGCACCCTGCCGCCGGGCTACAAGCGCTACCTCGAACGCGAGCTGCGTGAGCACCACGACTTCACCGGGGTGCCGTTGCTGCTCGACGACCGGCCGCCGGCCCAGCGCGAGGACAAGCGTCGCCGGCGCCGTGACGGCCGGTGAGAGCGCGTCGGTTGGCTGCCGCACCCCGGGGCCGGTAGCGTCCCGAACCGCGGACGGCCCCCAGCCGTCCGGGACCGACCGCTCGCGTCGAGCGCACCTCGCGGCATCGATGTGATCGACGGGCTGTGGCGCAGTCAGGTAGCGCACTCGTCTGGGGGGCGAGGGGTCGCCGGTTCAAGTCCGGCCAGCCCGACCACAGCGGTCCTCGAGGAGGGCGGGACGTCCGCGTCCCGCCCTCCTCGAACGTCCGGACGGCGGACCGGTAGCGTGCACCGCCCGCCGGCGTCGCCGGCACGTCCGAGGAGCCGAGGACCCGTGCGCGTCTACGACATCGGCGGCCGGGGCGACGGGGCGCCGCAGGAGGTCACCGACCGCATCTGGACCTGGGCGAACGTGCTCTCGTTCGCGCGGTTGCTCGCGCTGCCGGTCATCTACCTCGACCTGGTGAACGGGCGGTGGCTGCGGGCGTTCGTGCTGCTCGCCGTGTTCAGCGCCACCGACTGGCTCGACGGCTACCTCGCCCGTCGACTCGACCAGATGACCCGGCTCGGCACGCTGCTCGACCCCATCAGCGACCGGCTGCTGTTCGTCGTGGTCGGGATCGGGTTCGTGGTCGCCGACCTGCTGCCGCTCTGGGCGGTGTTGGTGCTGCTCGTCCGTGACCTCGCCGTGCTCGCCATCGGTGGCGTGATGATGGCCCGGGGGCGACGCCCACCCCCCGTGTCCCGTCTCGGCAAGACCGTCACGTTCGGTCTGATGGCCTCGCTGCCGTTGTTCCTGCTCGCCGAGGTGTTCGCCGACGGGGACGGCGACCCCCACCGCGTCATCCTGGCGATCGCCTGGATCGGCCTGGCCGTCAACGCCGTGCTCTACTGGATCGCCGCCGTCGGCTACCTGCGGGTGCTGCGAGGCGAGCCGCCGCCGCCGACGGCGGGCTAAGGTGCACGATCCGGCCGCGCGACCCTGGCGGCCGTGCCAGCCGCGCTCGAGGGAGACGTCGTGTCCAGCGACACGCCCAGCCACCTGCGTTACACCGACCAGCACGAGTGGACCCGGGACGACGGCGAGGTGGTGGTGATCGGGATCACCCACTTCGCGCAGGACCAGCTCGGCGACGTGGTGTACGTCGACCTGCCGTCCCCCGGCGCCGAGGTGAGCGCCGGTCAGATCTTCGGTGAGGTCGAGTCGACCAAGTCGGTCTCCGACCTGTACGCGCCGATCTCCGGGACCGTCGCCGAACGCAACGAGGAGCTCGACGAGCGTCCGGAGCTGGTCAACGCCGACCCGTACGGCGACGGTTGGATGGTCGCGATACGGCCGTCCGAACGCGCCGAGCTCGACGGGCTCATCGACGCGGACGGCTACCGCTCGCTGACCGGCAGCTGACGGGGGTCGGTCGCCCGGCGGGCACGCCCGCGTCCCCGCCCGCGAGGGTCTACGCTGCCCCGACGTACGCCCGGCCGTGACCGGGCATCGACCTCGGGTCGAGGTCGAGACGACGACGGACGGGAGGTCCCGCGTGTACTGCAGCCACTGCGGCCAGCCCGTCGCCGAGGACGCCCGCTTCTGTTCGTCGTGCGGCGCACCGGTCGCCGACGAGGCACGTTCCGCGAACGACACGACGGCCTCGATCGAACTCGGTGCCCTCGACCCCGCGCACCAGCCGCAGGACCTGCCCGTCCTCGAACCGGGCACCGGCATGCTCGTGGTCGTCCGTGGGCCGAACGCCGGCTCGCGCTTCCTGCTCGACCGGGACGTGACGATGATCGGTCGTCACCCGGATGCGGACATCTTCCTCGACGACGTGACCGTCTCGCGCCGTCACGCCGAACTGCACCGCACCGACGAGGGGGTGCTGGTCCGTGACCTCGGCAGCCTCAACGGCTCCTACGTCAACGGCGAGCGGGTCGAGGAACGCCTGCTGACGACCAGCGAGGAGCTGCAGATCGGGCGGTTCAAGCTGCTGTTCGTCGGGGCGGACGGTGCGCCGCGGTGACGACGACCCACACCATCGGTGAGGTCCTCAACCGCCTCAAGGACGAGTTCGACGACATCACCATCTCGAAGATCCGCTTCCTCGAGGCCGAGGGACTGATCAACCCGGACCGGACCGAGTCCGGCTACCGCAAGTTCACCGGTCCCGACATCGACCGCCTGCGCTACGTCCTGCGCGCCCAGCGCGACCGCTACCTGCCGTTGAAGGTCATCAAGGACGAGCTCGCGAGGCTCGACGCCGGACTGCCACCGACCGTGGCGGCCGACCCGGAGACGGTCGAGGTACCGGCTCCGGCCGCCGCCGCGGTCCGCACCGACCCCGTCGCCTCAGCGCCGCCGGCGGCGCTGTTCAACGGGGCCGCGACCGACGTCCAGCTCACCCTCCGCGAGCTCGCCGAGGCCACGGGCCTGTCGGAGCCGCAGGTGCGTGAGCTGCGTGACCACGGCCTCCTGCCGGACCGCCCGACCTACGACGGGGACGACCTGATCGTGGGCAAGCTCGCCGGGCACCTGCTCGGCGCCGGCCTCGAGGTGCGCCACCTGCGGATGTACCGCCAGTTCGCCGACCGCGAGGCGGCCCTCGTCGAGCAGCTCACCGCGCCTCTGCTGCGCCAGCGCAACCCGGACGCGCGTCGTCAGGCCGCCACCCAGGCCGAGCACCTCGCCGACGTCGGAGGCCGCCTCCACAAGGCGTTGCTCGCCGGTCAGCTGCGGGCGCTGCTCCGACCGTGACCGGCCGTACCGGCCGGCTGGCCGCGGGCGTGCTCGCCGCGGTGGTCGTGTCGTTCCTCCCGACGCCAGCCGCAGCGGAGCTGACCCCACCTCCGGCGCCGGTCATCGCCGAGGCGCCGTCGGCGAGCTGGCCGCCGCCTCCGGCGATCGACGCGCCGTTCCACCTCCTCGTCGACGCGGCGACGGGTCAGGTGCTGGCAGAGCGGGACGCCGACACCCGGCGGCCGGTGGCCTCGACGGTGAAGGTCCTGACCGCCCTGACGGCAGCCGAGCGCCTCGACCTCGCCGACACCGTGGAGGTCGGTGGGGAGGTCGTCGGCGTGGAGGGTGCGTCCGTCGAGCTCGAGCCGGGGGAGCGGTGGACGGTCGAGCAGCTGCTCGCGGGCCTGTTGGTCCGCTCGGGCAACGACGCCGCCGAGGCGCTCGCCGTGGCGGCGGGCGGCGATCGTGCCGGGTTCGTCGCGTTGATGCGGCAGGACGCGGCCGCGCTCGGCCTGCCGGTCGGCACCCCGGACGGGGTGGTCATCACCGCTCCGAGCGGTCTGGACGGCGGCGAGGCCCTGTCGGCCCGCGACCTCGCCACGCTCGCACGCGTGCTGCTCACCGATCCGGCGCTGCGCACCATCGTGGCGCTCGACGAGGTCAGCCTGCCGGGTGTGGGCACGGACGTGAACCGCAACCTGCTCATCGGTAGCTACCCGGGCGCGACCGGGGTGAAGACCGGCTACACCGAGGCGGCCGGGAACTCGCTCGTCGCCAGCGCCCGTCGGGGTGGGCGGGAACTGATCGCCGTCGTGCTCGGCGGCGGCCCCGATCCCGAACGGTTCGACGATGCGGCGCGGCTGCTCGACCACGGTTTCGCTGCCTACGACGTGTTCGAGGTCGCGGGGACCCGCGAGCTGCTCGTCGCCGGTGGGCGCCAGGTGGTGCAGGTGCCGACGACGACGGTGACGGCGCCACTCGGCGCGGACGTGGCCGCGCGTCCGCCGCTGCCGGTCCGGCCGCCCGAGGTCGGCCGCGCCACGGTTCCGATCGAGGTCGACGGGATCGCGGTCGGGACCGTCGAGGCCGAGCTCGCCCCCTCGACCCGGGACGAGGTCAGCGGTGCGGCGCGCATCGGTCGCGCCCTCGTGGACGGGACCTACGCCGCGCTCCGCGCCGCGACGGACGGCGACCGACCGTCCTGACCGGGCCCGACGGCACGACGTCGAGCAGCCGCTAGCCTCGCGCCGACCACCCCGGATGCGGCGTCCCGCGGCGTCGGACCGGACCCCAGCGGCATCGGAGCGGGTGTGATCGAGATGGAGCTCATCGGGGTACGCGTGGAGCTGCCCGCCAACCAGCCCATCGTGCTGCTCAAGGAACAGGAGGGCACCCGCTACCTGCCCATCTGGATCGGGGCGGTCGAGGCGACGGCGATCGCGTTCGCGCTCCAGGGCGTGGAGACCCCCCGGCCGCTGACCCACGACCTGTTCGTCGCCGTGCTCCGGACCACCGGTATCGAACTGGCGGCCGTCCACGTCACCGACCTGCAGGACGGCACCTTCTACGCCGAGCTGCACCTACGCCAGGGTGAGCGGACCTGGACGGTCACCGCCCGTCCCTCGGACGCGCTGGCGCTCGCAGCACGGCTCGAGGACGTGCCGGTGCTGGCCGCCGAGTCGGTGCTCGAGGAGGCGGGGCTCGAGATCGACCGGACCGACGAGGACGGCGAGCACGGGGTCGACGCCGAGGAAGAGGTGCGGCAGTTCCGCGAGTTCCTCGACCAGGTCACCCCCTCCGACTTCGAGGGCGGCTGACCGGTGTGGAGCCCGACGGCGGGGGAGCGCTCCCCCTCGGTCGACCTTCACCCTCGACCTCCAGTGGAGGGTGAGGTCGTCGATCGCGCCACACCCTCGACCGGGCGTTGACACCCTCGCCCGTTCCGGCGTAGCCTCAGCGCGGAAGTTCCACGTGTGCAACTCGCGTCGGGGAGGGCAAGCCCCGCACGTGCGTGTCGGTGCACGTGGCGCTCCCAGGGGAGGGCCCTGTCGGCTCTCGGCGAAGGACCGTCACCAGGTGTCGCTCGCGACCCTGGGGCACGACGCGTGGAGCCACCGTGAGCGGACCGGGTGGACAGCTCAGCCTCGACGTCGGGGACGCGGCCCCACGGGAGGGCTACCGCGGCCCGACCGTGTGCCGGATCGTCGGCATCACCTACCGCCAGCTCGACTACTGGGCGCGTACCGGCCTCGTCGAACCCTCGTTGCGCCGGGCGGAGGGGTCGGGCACCCAGCGGCTGTACTCGTTCGACGACGTGGTCCGTCTGCGCGTCGTCAAGCGGCTGCTCGACACCGGCGTCTCGCTCCAGAAGGTGCGGCTCGCGGTGGACGAGCTGCGCGCGCTCGGACACTCGCTGGCCGACGCGACGCTGGTCTCCGACGGTGAGACGGTGCTCGCCATGACCGACGACGCCGAGCTGCTCGACCTGCTGCGCCGGGGCCAGGGCGTGTTCGCCATCGCGCTCGACCCGGTGGTCGACGAACTGCGCGGCGAGGTGGCGGCCTTCCCCTCGGAACGGCTCGACGGCGCCGCGGAGGTCACCGACGCGAGCGGCCGGACGTTGCCGACGGGTACCGAGGACGCCTGACACGCCCCCGGGAGGCGTTCACCCCTCGAGGCCCCGGTCGCTGGGGTCGGACTGTTCGCCGGCCAGCCGCTGCTTCATGAACCGGATCACGCCGCCGGAGCGGATCCGTTCGACCTGACGCTCCGACAGCTCGTGCACGGCGGTGAAGCTGGTCCCGCGCGTGAGGTTCTCCACGGTGATCTCGCCCGAGCCGCTGTCGAGCGCGTCGTGCAACCCGGAGAGCTTGATCGTGTCGCCCTGCTCGAGCTCGTCGCGGTCCGACTCGTCGGCGAAGCGCAGCGGCAGGACGCCGAAGTTGGCCAGGTTCTGCCAGTGGATGCGCGCGTAGCTGTGCACCAGGGTGA
>CAYSTY010000008.1:0-27150 GCA_964433685.1 uncultured Actinomycetota bacterium
CCGCCGCCTCCTTCGACGAGGCGCTCCACCTCGCCAACGCCCACGGCTACGGGCTCTCGAGCGCCATCTACACCCGTGACGCCAGCGCCGCGTTCCGCTTCGCGGAGGGGGTCACGGCCGGGATGGTGTCGATCAACAACTCCACGTCCGGCGCCGAGGCGCACCTGCCCTTCGGCGGCAACGGCAAGTCGGGGAACGGCGCCCGCCAGTCGGGCGTCTGGGTGCTCGACCAGGTGACCCGTTGGCAGTCGGTGAACTGGGACCACTCGGGCAAGCTGCAGAAGGCCCAGATGGACGTGGCGACCGTGCCCGCCGACCTCGACTTCGACCTCTGAGGAGGTGACGCTGGCCCCGGTGGCACCGGGGCCAGCCACCGGTCAGTCCGCGCGGCCCCGCAGGAACCGTTCGACCTCGGCAGCGATCTCGTCGCCGGACGGGACCTGCTCGGGTGCCAGCGACTGCAGCGGGTCGTCGTCCGACGACCCGGCGTGCTGCCGTTCGGCCGCGACCAGCGCGTCGTACATGGACTCGAGCCCGCGCACGTGCTCGGTGATCTCCTCGGATGCGGCCGCCGCTTCGTCGAGCTGTTCGCGCTGCTCGTCGATGGCGTCGTCCAGCCCGGACACGTCCACCGGGCTGCCGGTGTAGGCCGAGAACCGCTCGAGCAGGGTCTTGGACGCGGCGGGGTAGTCGGTCGCCACGTAGTGCGGCAGCCGTGCCCACAAGCCGAGGGTGGTCACGCCGGCGCCCTGGAGCTCGGCTTCGAGCGCGACCTGGCAGGACGCCGGGACCACGACCTGTTCGTGAGGACGACCGAAGCGGTTCAGCAGGTCCGGATCCGACGAGGTGGAGATCAGCTGCACCGGCCGGGTGTGCGGGATGGGCCCCGGCACGCTACCGAGCCCCACGTACCGACCTGCCCCGAGGCGGGAGGCCAGCTCGATCAGGTCCGAGCTCACCGCCCGCCACCGCAGGTCGGGCTCCGCACCGCGGACCAGGATCAGGCACGGTCCCGACGGCGGGGTGATCAGGTCGACGCGGAGCTCCGGCCACTGCAGCGAGCCGAGCTCGCCCTGATCGATCTCGACCACGGGCCGCCGGTCGCGGTAGTCGTACAGCTCGTCGGCGTCGAAGCGACCGAGCTCGACGGTCGTGAACTGCGAACGCAGCAGTTCGGCGGCGGCGGTCCCGGCGCTACCCGCGTCGGTCCACCCGTCGAGGGCGACCACGAGCACCGGGTCGGGACCCGCGTCGGGGAGGTCGGTGGCGAGGTGGAGGAGTCTCATACGGGCGAGCGTACGGCCACCGGGCGCGGCGTCAGCGGACCCTCCGTCCCGCCGGCGCAGGTCGTGACGTGCGGAGGGGGCGACCGATGGTCGCCCCCTCGCAGGTGTGGTGCCGGGCCGGCCTACAGGTCGCCGGGCCGGACCGTGCCGCGGTTGTTGCCCCGCGCGCGAGCAGCGGCCTTGGCGATGACCTCGTTGACGTGCTCGTTGAGCGCGTCGACGAACTCCGAGCTCATGCGCACGTCCTGGTTCTTGACGGCCTCGCGGATCTTGGAGGCGACGAGCACGTTGGCCGTGCCGGCCGAGGCTGCGGCGGTCCGCTTGGCCGTCGCCTTCTTGCCGGTGGTCTTCGCCGTCGCCTTCTTCGCGGCCGCCTTCTTGGCCGTGGCCTTCTTCGCGGTGGCCTTCTTCGCGGTGGCCTTCTTGGCCGTCGCCTTCTTCGCGGTGGCCTTCTTCGCGGTGGCCTTCTTCGCCGTCGCCTTCTTGGCAGCTGCCATGGCTCTCGGTCCTCCGGGTCGGGTGCCGTACCACCCCGACGGCGGTACACGCGCGGGACCGTAACCGTCCGGTGGGCGCTCGCCTAGCACCTCGTTCGGCGCGCCTCGTCCCGTCCTGCACCGTTCGGGCGGGCCGATCGGGCTCGACCGAGGCGCCCGCTAGCGTGACGGGCCGCCCCCCGACGTGCGAGCCAGCCGTGTCCGACACGCCGACCGAGCTCCCCGTCGCGGTGGCGCGGTGGCTGGTCACCGGCGACGGACGCGCCGCCATCGAACGCTGCGAGGCCAGCGTCCGGGGTGGTTCCGACCGGTTGTCGGTGATCTCCGCGCTGCGCGGGGACGGGCTCGACCGGGACCGCGCCGCAGCGGTCGTGGCCGCCGCCGACGCGCGCACCCGCGCCCGGCTCCGCTGGCCCGACGCCGACCGGCTCGTCTTCACCCGAGCGGGCCTGGAGCAGGCCAGCGATCCCGCGGTCAGCGCCTGGCGGGCGGCCCGACTCGCGGACGACGGACCCGTGGAGGACCGGGCCGCCGGCTGCGGTGGCGACAGCTTGGCCCTCGCGGCAGCGGGCGCAGCGGTCGCCGCGAGCGACCTCGACGCATCGCGGCTGGTCCTGCTGGCGCACAACGCCGCCGTGCGGGACCTCGAGGTGGCGACGACGGTGGCCGACGCGCTCGCGCACCCACCGCCTCGGAGCGGTCCCGTCCACGTCGACCCGGCGCGTCGCGTCGGCGAGCGTCGCGTCCGACGGCTCGAGGACCACCGCCCGTCGGTGCCGGCGTTGTTCGCCCACCTCGCCACGGTCGCGAGCGGGCCCGGCCTCGCGGTCGTGCTCGGACCGGGGGTCGACCCCGACGACCCGGCGCTGCCGCCCGAGGCGGAGATCGAGTTCGTCCAGCTCGGCCGGCAGCTGGTCGAGGCGGTGGTGTGGACCGGCAACCTCCGCCGCACGGCCCCCGGGGCGGCGGCGCCACCACGTCGCACCGCCACCATCCTGCCGGCGCCCGACGACCTCGACGGCGTCCCGGTGACCCGTTCCCGCGGCGAGCGTGGTCCGCGTCTGCCGGTGGGCCCCATCGGGGACGTGCTCGTCGAGGTCGCTCCGGCGGCGGTCCGGGCCCGTCTGCACGACCAGCTCGGTGCCGACATCGGGGCTCGGCGGATCGCGCAGCGCCGCGCCTTGCTCACGGCGGACACGGTCGTGCCCGACTCGCCGTGGTGGCAGGTGCGCCGGGTCGAGACCGTCCTGCCCGTCAGCGCCCGCGCCGTCCGCCGGTGGCTCAGGACCGCCGATCCGCGTCCGGTGGAGGTGGTCCTCCACGGCGTGGACGTGGACCCGGAGGCGTACCGCCGCGCCCTCGGCTCGCCACCGCGCGGTCCGGACGGCTACCGGGTCGAGCTCGTGCGCGACGACGAGGGCGCCCGGGCCGTGCTGACGAGCCGGGCACGGACAGTGACCTGACGCGCACCGGCGCAAGGGGAGGGCCGACCTGGCCCAGGAGGAGGGGGGTGGGGGGTACGCTCCCCTCATGGATGACACCACCGCTCCCGCCGCCACCGCCCTCGTCGACGCTCGGCTCGCCGAGTCCCGCGACTGCACCCGCTGCGACGGTACGCAGCACCTCGTCGGGGCCTTCGAGGGCCTCGGCAAGTACCGCTGCGACACCTGCGAGCTCATCGTGGGCTTCGACCTCGACGCGGACCCCGCCGAGTTCCTCCTCGACCGCGGGCTGCCACGCGCCTACACCAAGGACGTCTTCGGCCCGCAGCTGACCGGCCCCGAACGCCGGCTGAACTGAGCAGGTGACCGAGCCGCTCACCTGCGCCGACTGCGGCGCCAGCTTCCAGCCGCGCGCGGAGCTGCTCGAGAAGTACCCGGGGTGGGCGCCCCGCACGTGCCCGTCGTGCTACCGGGCGGGGCGCGGTCGCGCGGGCGGCTCCGGGGCCTCACGGCGCCGTCCGACCAGCGGCGGTCAGCTGAGCCTCGAGGCCGCACGGGCCCTGCCGGCCAGCGGTCCGGACGAGGGGCTGTTCACCGACGGCGGCTGCATCCCCAACCCCGGTCCCGGAGGGTGGGGGGCGGTCTACGTCCTCGGTGGCGAGGTCGTCGACGAGGCGCACGGGCACGACCCGGCGACGACCAACAACCGGATGGAGCTGACGGCGATCGCGCGCGGGATCGAACTCGTGCCGGCCGGCACGCCGTGCACCGTCTGGTCGGACTCCAACCTCGCCGTGCGCACCCTCACCGAGTGGGCGGCGGGTTGGGAGGCGCGGGGCTGGCGCCGCAAGGCCGGCCCGGTCGAGAACCTCGACCTGGTGCGCCCGCTGTACGAGGCGATCCGCGCCCGACCCGAGCTCGAGCTGCGGTGGATCAAGGCCCACGTGGGGCACCGGTGGAACGAGTACGCGGACGCGCTCGCCAACGCTTGGACGACCACCGGATCCTGAGCGACGAGGTTCAGGCCAGTCCGGCCAGCCGCGCCAGGGCGGTGACGCCGGCTCCGAGGACGACCACCAGCCCGAACGGCGCACCGCGCCAGACGGCCAGCGCCGCGACGCCGACCCCGACCAGCCGCGCGTCGGGCACGAGCGCCCCTCCGCGCGCCAGGGTCTCGGTCGCCACGAGCGCCGCGAGCAACGCTGCCGGCAACAGGTCGGCCACCCGGGCGAGCGCCGGGGGCAGCTCGCGGCCGGCCGCGAACACGGGGCCGACCGCTTTGGCCAGGTAGGTGCCGGCGGCGAGCAGCAGCAGCGCGATCGACGTCGTGCTCACGGCGCCGTCCCGCGCCGGTCGGTGGCCGCCGCACGCGGTGACGCGAGACCGGCCACGGCGCCGAGCCCCGCGGCCAGGATCGGCACGCCCGGTGGGGTCAGCGGGGTGAGGACCACGGCGAGCAGCGCACCCGCAGCGGCGGCCCGCCGGCCCTCGGCCGAACGCAACCACGGTGCGAGGAGCGCGACGAAGCCGGCGGGGAACGCCGCATCCAGCCCGAGCGTCTGAGGATCGCCGAGGAGCTGTCCGAAGAACGCGCCGACCGCGGTCAGGCCGATCCACGATGCGGCGACGGCCCACCCGATGCGTCGGAAGCTGGTGGTCACCGCCTCGGGGCTCGCGCCGCGACCGGCGGCGCCGAGGGCGAGGGCGACGGACTCGTCGACCACGAGGTAGGCGTCCAGCATCCGGCGGGGCAGGGCCGCGGCGGGCAGGGCGCGGGAGATGGCCAGACCGAACGCGGCGTAGCGCACGTTGAGCAGGAGGCCGCCGACCGCACCGGTGAGCGGGTTGCCCCCGGCGGCGAGGACGGCCACGAACGCGAACTGGGACCCGCCGGCCAGCACCAGCAGGCTGGAGAGCGTCGCGACCACCGGGTCGAGGCCGGCGGCCGTCGCCAGGACCCCGTAGGACAGGCCGTAGGCGCCCACGGCACCACCGACCGCGACCGTGTCGGACCACGTCACCGCGAGCTGCGCGCGCGACGGCCCGTCCCCCGCCACGGCGGGGGAGGGCGCGGTCGTCCGGTCGGCTGGAGGCATCGTTCGGTAGTCTGGACGACCCGGTACCGTCCTGTCGACCGGACGTCCCGTCCGGTGCGCTGGACGGACGCCGGTGCTGGTCGTGTCCGGTCGTGTCCCGATCGTGCCCCGGTCGCGTCCCGATGTTCCCCGATGGCAGGAGGTGACGTGGGATCCGTCGAGCGAACGCACGCCGCGGTCGACGCCGCCGAGCTGCGGGCACGGGTCGCGTCGAGCGTGCGCGACCACCGGATCCGGGACGGACGCAGCCTCGCCGAGCTCGCGGCAGCCGCCGGTATCGGCAAGTCCACGCTGCACGCGATCGAGGCCGGTGACGCGAACCCGTCCATCGAGACCATCTGGGCGCTCGCACAGGCGCTGGACGTCCCCTTCGGCGAGTTGCTCGACCCGCCGGGGCCGGCGGTTCGAGTGGTCCGCGCGGGGGAGGGGCCGCGGGTCGAGGCCGCGGAGGGCGCCGGGATGGTGGCACACCTCATCGCCACGACCGCCCGCGGCGCCCGGACCGAGTGGTACGTGCTCGACCTCGACGCCGGCCCCTCCCGCAACGCGACGGGGCACAGCCCCGGCGTGGTCGAGCACGTCTACCTCGTCGCGGGTCGCCTGCGGGTCGGGCCGGAGGACGACGCGATCGAGCTCGGACCCGGCGATCTGGCCACCTTCCCAGCCGACGTCCACCACCGTTACGACGCGCTCCAGGAGGGCACGCGTGCCCTCCTGCTGCTCGAGTACCCCTAGATCCACCCTCGACGCGACGATCCGCCGTCGCACAGCCGGCCCGACCAGGGGCGCCCGTGCCCGCCGTCACCACCACGGATCTGCGCCGCAGCTTCGGACCCACCGAAGCCCTCGCCGGTGTCGACCTCGAGGTCGCGGAGGGGGAGGTGCTGGGCCTGCTCGGACCGAACGGCGCCGGTAAGACCACCCTCGTCCGCATCCTGGCCACGCTCCTACCGCCGACGAGCGGCCGCGCCGCGGTGCTCGGACACGATGTCGCCCGCGAGCCGGCGGCCGTGCGTGCCGGCATCGGCCTCACGGGGCAGTACGCCGCGATCGACGGGCTGCTCACCGGACGCGAGAACCTGCGGATGTTCGGTGAGCTGTTCCACCTCTCCACGCGCGATGCACGTCGCCGCGCTGACGAGCTGCTGACCCGCTTCGACCTCGATGCGGCGGCCGACCGCCGAGCCGGTGGTTACTCGGGCGGGATGCGGCGACGGCTCGACCTCGCCTCGTCCCTGCTCATCCGGCCGCGGCTGCTGTTCCTCGACGAACCCACCACGGGTCTCGACCCGCGGAGCCGGAACGCGATCTGGCAGGTGACGCGCGAGCTCGTGGCCGAGGGCACCACGGTGCTGCTGACCACGCAGTACCTCGAGGAGGCCGACCAGCTCGCCGACCGGATCGCGGTCATCGACCACGGCCGGATCATCGCCGAGGGGACCGGTGACCAGCTCAAGGACGAGGTCGGCGGGCAGCTCGTCGAGGTCCGCGTCACCGACCCAGCCAGCCGTGACCGGGCGCTCGCCTGCCTCCGGGGCGCCGAACCGGTCGGCAGCGACCGGATCCACGTCGGCGTGGGGGAGGCCGAGCCGCTCCTGGCGCTCGCTGACGTGGCCCGCACGCTGGCCGACGCCGGCATCGCCGTGCGCGACGCGGGCCTGGCACGTCCGACCCTCGACGACGTGTTCCTCGAACTGACCGGACGCGCCGCGCCGGCGCCCGCCGCGGGGGAGGACGCCGCGTGACCGCGATGACATCGACCGATGCGTCCGCGCGACCCGACCGGCCGAGCTGGTGGTGGGCGGTGCGTGACACCTGGACGGTCACCAAGCGCAACCTGCGTCACTTCGTCCGTCAGCCGCGGCTGCTGGTGTTCTCCACCATCCAGCCGGTCATGTTCGTGGTGCTGTTCGCCTACGTGTTCGGCGGTATCGCGACCACGGCGCTGCCCGACGGGGTGTCGTACGTCGACTTCCTCGTCCCCGGCATCTTCGTGCAATCGGCGGCCTTCCGGACCACCCAGACCGCCGTCGGGCTCGCCGAGGACCTCGAGCGCGGGGTCATCGACCGGTTCCGGTCCTTGCCCATGGCCCGCGTCGCCGTGCTCGCCGGTCGCACCGGCGCGGACCTCGTCCGCAACGTCACCGTGCTGCTGCTCATGACCGGGGTCGGCTACCTGATCGGGTTCCGCTTCAGCGAGGGCGCGCTGTCGGCGGTGGGCGCGTTCGCGGTCGTGGCCCTGTTCGGGTTCTCGCTCAGCTGGGTCTTCGTCTACGTCGCGCTGCACGCACCGGGGGCCGAGACCGCACAGTCGGCGGGCTTCGTGACCATCTTCCCGTTGGTGTTCGCCTCGTCGGTGTTCGTCCCGGTCGAGACGATGCCGGACTGGCTCCAGACGTTCGCGGCGAACAGCCCGGTCACGGCAGCCGCCGACGCTGCCCGTGCGCTCGCCATCGGTGGGGAGGTCGGGCGACCGCTGATGCTCACGCTCCTCTGGTGCACCGCCCTGCTGGCGGTCGCCGTGCCGCTCTCGAGCCGCCGCTACCAGCGCATCACCTGAGGCTCACCAGCCCTCGTCGGTCAGCGCGGGGTCGCGTTCGGGGTGCGCCGGTCCGTCGTCGCGACCCGCACCGCTGTCGAGCAGGTCGAGACGGTCGAGCGCTGCGGCGGCGCTGTCGTCGTCGGGCCGTTCCCCGAGGGCGAGCAGCGCGGCCATGACGGCTGCGTCGTCGTCGTGGGCGAGCGCGCTCCGGTCGATCCGGGGGTCGGTGCCGCTGTGCTGATCGGGATCGGACTCGTGGATGCGTCCGAGCAGGCCCTGCACCCGCGCCTCGAGGCGGCGCCAGATCGGTCCTTCGCGATCGCGGGCGAGGTCGCGCGTGACGCCGAGGGCGTGCACCAGTGACATGTCCTCCACGGACGGGCTCCAGGTTCGATCGAGCAGCATCGGGCAGCACCCACCGTCGCGCACACGTGGGCGCCCCGCACCCGACCGCTCGGCCGGGGCGGGCTCGCGCCGCGGCTCAGTTCCCGGTCGCCGCCTGGGGGTGACGTGCCGTCCGGCGGGCCAGCCAGCCGCCGGCGCCCGCGCCGACGAGCACGCCGACGTCGAGACCGACGAGGACGGCGACCGTGGCCGTGGTGCCGGTCAGGCCCGCCAGTTCCGCCACGATCAGCGCCACGGCCGAGCCACCCACGGCACCGACGGCCATGAGCCCGTCGAAGGGCGCCGACGTGGCGCGATGCGGGGTGGAGACGGGGGCGGCAGGAGACGTGGCTGCGGTGGTGACGGAGGCTGGGGTCGGATCGCTGGTTGACGCCTCGGTGGACCTCGTGTCCCCGGCGGCCGGGACATCCGCGGCCGGCCATCGACCGACGCTGCCGGCGCGGCCGAGGTCACCTGGCGCGAGCTCGAACCGCTCCATGACCGCCACGCCGCACCTCCCTGTGCATCGTCGTCCTGGGTCCCCGAACCCCCCCGTCGGCCGCTCCCGGCGGGGCTCAACTCTCCGTGGTCGTCCGACCTCCCAGCGTGCGCAACGGTTGCGCGCGCGTGCGCACCACGCCCACGTTCGCGACGCGGACCGTCGACACGGCGACGCGCCGCCCGCAGGCGACGCGTCGGGTCGATCCGGAACGGTCAGCTGACCTCGAGCGTGCCCTCCATCGTGGCGCGGTGGCCGGGGATGGAGCAGTAGTAGGTGTAGGTCCCCGCCTCGAGTTCGATCGAACCGGTGGCCACCTCACCGGGATCGGCGTGCGCGACCAGCTCGTCGCCCGCCTCCTCGATCACGAGGTCGTGCTCGACCGCACCGGTGTTGTTCAGCGAGAACTCGACCTCGCCGGCCGCCACCGAGACCTGCTCGGGGTCGAACTCCAGGTCCCTCGCCTCGATCAGCACGACCCCGTCCGCGGCCACGGCATCCTCGCCGCTCGGGTTGTCGCCTCCGTCGCCGCCGCATGCGACGAGCACGAGCGTCGCGGTGAACAGGGCCAGGGTGGTTCGGGCGGTTCGCATGGAGCGGCTCCTCGGGTGTCGCGGGCGGTGTGGTCGGGGTGGGAGGTTCTGTATCGCACCACCATAGGTCGTCGCTTGCTCGTGGCACGAGGGGCTCTTGGCCCTAACGGCCGGAGCATCCGACGAAGTAGCTCGCGGTTCCGCTAGGGTTCGACCGGTCGGGATGCACGGCGGCTCTGGGAGGAGCCGAACCCGACCGGGAGACCAGCGGTCGTGCCCCTGCGGGGCGCGACGGCCACCCCTACGACGCCTCGGAGGAGTTGCGGCGTGGACGACGAACCGGCCGTCGAGGAGGGCAAGGCCGAGGAACTGCCCTGGCCTCAGCGGATGCTCGACAACCTCTGGCTGCTCCTGGCGATCAGCTTGCTCGTGCCGGGGTTGATGTACCTCGGCTGGGGTCTGTGGGAGCTCGTCGAGCTGCCCACGTGGGGCGGACGAGGCTAGGAGGCGCACGTGAGCGACGAGCATCACTCCCACGAGGTCGACGAGCAGGGCCGACAGCTGAGCACCCTGCTGCCACCGCGCCGTCTGTGGCTCAACCGGCTCGGACGTGACGAACGACGGTGGTTGACGATCGCGGCCGTCTGGTGCGTGATCCTGTTCACGGGCATGTACGTGTGGCTCGGCGTCGGCCAGCAGCAGGCGCCCGTCGAGTCGTACCGGATCGACCCGATCGACTTCCACCAGGAGGTCCAGGCGTTCATCGACGAGCACCAGATCGACGAACGAGACGGCGCGCCGGTGGTCGCGCCGCCACCTGGCAGCGACGTCTACCTGCAGGCCAACCAGTTCGCCTTCCGACCCGTGCTCCAGCTCCAGGCGGGGGAGACCTACCGGCTGCTGGTCTCGTCGACCGACGTCCAGCACGGGCTGTCCCTGCAGCCGGTGAACCTGAACTTCCAGGTGCTGCCCGGCTACCTCTACGTGATCGAGATCACGCCGACGGAGGTGGGTGAGTACCCGATCGTGTGCAACGAGTTCTGCGGCCTCGGTCACCACGTGATGACCGGCCTGATCGTCGCCGAGTGAGGATCTGACGTGACCGCGACCCTCGAGACCTCGCCCCCGTCCCGCATCTGCGGCGTCACCGGCTTCAAGGTCGACCGCAACGGGCAGCAGCTCGCGTTGGCGAACATCATCGCCGGCATCGTGCTGCTCGCCGCGGGTGGTGTGATGGCCATCCTCATCGCGCTGCAGCGTCAGGTGCTGCCGATGAGCGACGACTGGTGGTACCGCCTGCTCGCCGCGCACGGCGCGACGATGCTGCTGTTCTGGCTGCTGTTGTTCGAGGTCGGGGCCCTGTACTGGGGCTCCACCATGCTCATCAACGCCCGCATGCGCGCCCCGAAGGTCGCCTGGGCCACCTTCGTGATGATGGTCGTCGGCGTGGCGATGGCGCAGTGGGCGATGCTGACCGGCCGGGCCACGGTGATGTTCACCGCCTACCCGCCCCTGGAGGCCCACCCGGTCTACTACGCCGGTGTCCTGCTGTTCGCGGTCGGTGTGCTGGTCGCCGTGGTGCTGTTCTTCACCAACCTCGTGATGGCCAAGCGGGACGGGTCGCACACCGGCTCGCTGCCGCTGGTGGTCTACGGTCTCGCGGCCGGCGCGATCATCGCCGTCTACTCACTGCTCACCGGCGCGATCGCCTACATGATGCTGTTCCTGCACTCGATCGGTCTGCTCGAGAGCGTGGACCCGGCCAGCTACCGGCTGTTCTTCTGGGGCATCGGGCACGGCCTGCAGCAGGTCAACCTCGCCGTCATGGTCGCCGTCTGGTACGCGCTGATCGCACTGACCCTGGGTGGCCGACCGGTCAACGAGGGACTGAGCCGGTTCGCGTTCCTGCTCTACATCGCCTTCATCCACCTCGGTGCCGTGCACCACCTGATGGTCGACCCCGGTACCGGCATGAACCACCGCATCATGAACACCAGCTACATGCTCTACCTCGCGATGTTCGCGAGCCTCATCCACGCGTTCTCGATCCCCGCATCCATCGAGGTGGCTCAGCGCGCACGAGGGTTCCGCGAGGGCCTGTTCCAGTGGCTCAGGCGTGGCCCCTGGGGTGAGCCGGGGTTCTCGTCCCTCGTGATGTCGGTGGTCTTCTTCGGTTTCATCGCGGGCGTGTCCGGGGTCCTGATGGGCTACATGCAGCTCAACATGATCATCCACAACACCCTGTTCACGGTCGGTCACTTCCACTCGACGGTCGTCTCCGGGACCACGATGGCCTTCATGGGCATCAGCTACTACCTGATCCCGCTGCTGAGCCAACGCCGGTTGAAGAACGTCAGGATGGCCAAGGCGCAGCCGTACGTGTTCTCCGGCGGGGTGTTGATGTTCACCGTCGCCATGATGGTGGCGGGTCGGCTCGGTGTCCCGCGTCGCGTCGCCGACCTCGCCTACACCGACGCGCAGCTGCCCGTGGACCAGTACGCGACCGGTGCGTTCCCGGGGATGATGGCGCTGGTGTCGATCGGAGCGGTACTCGCGGTCGTCGGTGGCATCATGTTCGTGTGGGTCATGGCCGCCACCTTGCTGCGTGGTGAGCGGACCGACCGTCCCGACCAGGGCCTGATCTACGCCTTCGGCACCGCGGAGCGCGAACGGCGTGCCGCCCGCGGGGAGCTGCCCGACGCCGCCGGGACCACGACCGTGATCGAACCCTCGGGTCGCTTCGCCGGTCTCGCCAAGCGCTGGCACGACTTCGAGGCGCCCGGCACGTACGCGCTGGTCCTGACCTTCATGGCCTGGTTCGTCCTCATGTACCTGGTCTCCCACGTCGGGTTGTCGCGCCTGTGGCCGGTCGGTTGACGTGAGCACCGCCGCCGCCGTCCGTGCCGTCCCGAGGACCCGGGGCCGGCAGCTCGCCGCCGACTACCTGAGCCTGACCAAGCCGCGGATCATCGAGCTGCTGCTGGTGACCACGGTGCCGGCGATGTTCGTCGCCGCCGGCGGCTGGCCCGGCGGGGGGTTGCTGGTGGCCACGCTCGTCGGGGGTGCGGCCGTGTCGGGGTCCGCGCACGCGACCAACATGGTGCTCGACCGCGACATCGATGCGGCGATGGACCGCACCGTGCACCGGCCGCTGCCGGCGGGACGGATCCAGCCGGCCGGTGCCCTCGTGTTCGCGGTCCTCCTCCTCGTCGGCGGGACGTGGCTCCTGCTCGCCGTCTCCGGTCGGCTGGCGGCGCTGCTGACCGTCGCCGCGTGGCTGTGGTACGTGGTGATCTACACCCTGTGGCTCAAACGCCGCAGCGTGCAGAACATCGTCATCGGTGGCGCCGCCGGTGCGGCCCCACCGTTGATCGGGTGGGCGGCGGTCACAGGCGACCTGGAGGCGCCCGCGTGGATCCTGTTCGCGCTCGTGACCCTGTGGACGCCGACGCACTTCTGGGCGCTCGCGGTCGGCACCGGTCAGGACTACGCGAAGGCCGACGTGCCGATGCTGCCGGTCGTCCGCGGGCCAGCGGTGGCGGCCCGGCACGGCGCGGCCTACGCCGCGTTGACGGTCGTCGCCGCGGCGCTCCTGCCGCTGACCGGGGTCGGCGGGTGGCCGCTGGCGGTGGCCACCCTCGTGCTCGGTACCTGGTTCCTCGCCCGCGCATGGGCGCTGGTGCGTGACCCCGTGCCGCGACGGGCCTGGCGGCTGTTCCACGGCTCGAACGGGTTCCTCGCCGCCTTCAGCACCGTGCTCGCCGCGTCGGCGTTCGTCGGGTGACCCGCCGACGGACCAGCCCCCACCGCGCGGTGGTCCTCGCGGCCGTCGTGCTCGGCCTCACCCTCGCCGCTCCGGTCGCGGCCCACGCACACACCAGGACCCAGGAGACCACCAACCTCGACAGCCGGATCACCGCCGACCCGGAGCTGCCGGGGGTGACCTGGACGGTCCACACCGGAGGGCTGCTCGTCGAGGTGGTCAACCGCGGCTCGCAGGTGCTCATCATCGAGGGCTACGAGGGCGAGCCGTACCTGCGCATCGGGCCCGACGGGGTCGCCCACAACCGACGCTCACCCGCGACCTACCTCAGCGACCCGCGTACGGAACGACGCATCAGCACACGCACCAGCGTCGCCATGCCACCGGACGTCGACCCCGAGGCGCCGCCCGAGTGGGTCACGATCGACGACGAGCCACGGGCGCTGTGGCACGATCACCGCACCCACTGGATGTCGCCGGAACCACCTCCGTTCGTGGACGCCGGACCGATCTCGCGCGCGATGATGCGGGCGAACCTGGTGGGGCTGGTCGGCCGGGCCGGGGACGAGGTCGGTGCGTTCGCGGACTGGCGCATCCCCGCCTCCCACGCGGGGGAGCCGACGGCACTCGAGGGGCAGATGCGCTGGCAGGATCCGCCTCCCGCCTGGCCGGTCGTGCTGCCCGCCATCGTGCTGGCTTCACCGGCGCTGCTCGGTTGGCGACGGTCGACGACGGCCGAACGGCTGCGACCCGCCGCGGTCGTGGTCCTGCTGGTCGCCGCGGTGAACTCGATCCACTTCGTCGACGACCTCATCGCCTGGCCACGCGACCTCCTCGACGACCTGTTCGGGCTGCTGCACACCGCCCTCTTCCTCACCGTCGGGATCGGTGGTGCGTGGTGGTCCCTGCGCAACCAGGCGGGCCGCACGTTCGCGCTCGCCCTCGCCGCGGCGGGCGTCCTCTACCACCAGGGGCTCGTCCACCTGCCGATGCTGCAGGCCTCGCAGTTCCCCACCGTGTGGCCCCAGAGCCTGGTTCGGCTGACGATCGCGCTCGGGCTGGTACAGGCGGTCGCGGTGGGGATCGTGCTCGCGCGGGAGCGCCGGCTCAGCCGGCAGGCGCACGAGGAGCACCCCGGCATGCCGGACCGTCCGGACACGGCCGAGTCCGGGGCGGCCGCCCGCCTGGCACCGAGCGGGTCGTGACGGAGGGGCGGCCCGCGGGACCGGTGGCCGGCGACGACCTCGACGTTCACCCGCGTCGTTCACCCTTCACGCCGACCGTGCCCGCGATCGTGTCGGCGGTGCTCTTCGGTGTCGCCGCCCTCGTGTGGTTGCTCGCCGGACGTTGGCTACCGGGGGGGCGGTGGGTCGTGATCCACCTGTTCACCCTGGGCGTACTGACCACGCTCATCACCGCCTTCACCCGCCACTTCGCGACGACGTTCACCGGCCAGGGCGTGCACACCGACCGGCGCCGTCCCGTCCTGGCTGCGCTCGTCCTGGACGCCTCGGTGGTCGCCCTGCTCGTGGGACGTCTGATCGACGGGCGCGTCCTGCTCGCCCTCGGAACGGTGGGACTGCTCGGTGTGATCGGTACGAACCTGCTCGCGCTGCGACGGGCGCGACGGGGCGCCCGCACCGACCGCTTCGTGTGGATCGTGCGCCGGTACGAGGACGCCCACCTCGCCTTCCTGGCGGGTGCGGTCGCCGGGACGACGGTCGGCATCGGCCTGGTCGGTGGCGGCTGGTGGGCCGGGGTCCGAGACGCACACGTGCACCTCAACGTCCTCGGGTGGGCGGGGTTGACCGTCCTGGCCACCGTGGTCGTCTTCGGTCCGGCGATCCTGCGGGCACGGATGACGCCGCGCGCCGCCGAACACGCCGCGAGGGCCCTGCGGACGGCAGCGCTGGCCCTCCTGGTGGCCGTGACGGCGCTGATCGTCGCGGCTGGGGGAGCGGGGGTGGTGTCGAGCGCCGGCCGCGGCGTCGCCGTCGTCGCGCTGACCACGTACGGGATCGCCGTCGTCGTGGTGATGCGCGCCGTGCTCCGGTCGGCCACCGCCTCGCCCCGGTCACCCGTGCGCTGGCCGGTGACCGCGGTGGCGTTGTGGTTCCCCGTGGGCGTCGCGATCGACGTGGTGGCCGTGGCCACCGACCAGCGGCGCGCGTTCGACCTCGTCGGCGTCGTGGTCTTCGTCGGGGTCCTGGCCCAACTCATCCTGGCCGTGCTCCTGCACCTCGCGCCGCAGTTGCGCGCTGGCGACCGCGACCGACGTGAAGCCATCACCTCCCTGACCGAACGCGGGGCGGTCCCGCGGACCATCGTGCTCAACGTCGGCGTACTCCTCGTGGCCGTGGCGATCGGTGCGGGCATGGTCTCCGAGGTATCCACCGTCGTGATCACGCGGGTCGGGTGGGCGACGGTGGCGATGGCCGTCCTGGCGCACCTGGTCCCGGTCGTCGCCCCCGTCGGGCGCCGGACGTCCTCGTGAGCGCTCGCCCGCTGGCGCTCGTCCTCGTGATCCTCCTGACGGCGTGCACGCCCGGTGGACCGACCGAGGTCGTGGGGCCGGGTGCCGTGGCCGATCCGCCGCCTCTGGACGTGCGAGCGGACCGGTCGCTCGACCTGACGGCCGTGGAGGCGCCCGACCGGACACCGCCACGTGCGGTCACTCTCGAGCACGCGGACTGGCCGCAGGTCGCCGCGTGGTTACGACGCGAGACCTCCGAGACCGGTCCGGTCCTGGTCAACTTCTTCGCCAGCTACTGCGAACCGTGCGTGCGCGAACTCCCGCTGCTGTTGGCGACCGCCGACGCGCAGCCTGACGTGACCTTCCTCGGCGTCCACACCGCCGAGCAGGTCGCACTCGGCGCCCGGATGGTCGAGGAGTTCGGTATCGACCTGCCGACCTTCACCGACCCCTCACGGCAGGTGCTCGACGCGGTCGGTGGTCGCGTGCTGCCGTACACGATCGTCTTCGACGCCGACGGACGGCTCGTTGGACGCGTCTTCGGCGAACTGACCGAACGCAGCCTGACCGCGCTGCTGGCCGAGGTGCGCGGCGGAGGGACCCCCCGTCCCTCGCGTGTCCCCCCATAAGCGACATTACGTAAACTAGCGCGACGCGAGTCGAGGTTCGGCCCTCGCCCGTCCCTCCGACCTCGGGAATGCTCGGCGCCGCGTCCGGGTTACCCCCGCGTCCCCAACCTTCGACCAACGGCTCATCTCGTGTCGACCGTCGACCTGACCACCGAGTCCTTCGCGCAGACCCTCGAGGAGCACGACATCGTGCTGCTCGACTTCTGGGCCTCCTGGTGCGGTCCGTGCCGCACGTTCGGCCCGATCTACGAGCAGGTCGCCGGCCAGCACCCCGACCTGGTGTTCGGCAAGGTCGACACCGAGGCCGAACAGCAGTTGGCCGCCGAGTTCGGCATCCGATCGATCCCGACGTTGGCGATCATCCGCGACCGCGTCGTGGTGTTCTCCCAGCCCGGTGTCCTCCCGGCCGAGGCGCTCGAGGACCTCGTCACCCAGGTGCGTGCGCTCGACATGGACGAGGTGCGGCGCGAGATGGACGCCGCCGGCTCGTGATGGCTCGTCGGCTCGCCGCCGCCGCGGCCGCGATCGGGCTCCTCGCCGCTTGCGGGACGCCCGGACCCGTTCCGGCCAGTGGAACGAGCTCGGGCGGCAGCGGATCGGTGACCGCTGACCAGGTGGCGCTCGCCGCCGAGCGCACCCTCATCGACGTGCGCACCGCCGACGAGGTCGCGGCCGGCAGCCTCGCCGGCGCGCTCCACCTCGACATCCAGGACCCCGGCTTCGAGACGGCGCTCGCCGAACTGCCCCGCGAGGACGGCTACCTCGTCTACTGCCGGACCGGGAACCGCTCCGCGCAGGCCATCGAGCGCATGCGCGAACTCGGCTTCACCGACCTCGTCAACGGCGGCGCGTTCGAGGACCTAGCGGCGGCCGGCGTCCCCACCGCGGACGGCACCTGACGCAGGTCAGGAGATCCGCAGCTCGAAATCGCCCGTGTCGCCCGCGAACCCACGCACGATCAGCTGGTAGACGCCCGGTTCGAGCTCGAGCTGGATGTAGGGGTCGTAGAAGTCACCGCCCACCTGCTCGACCGCGGTCTCGCCGCGGTCGTCGTTGTAGGCGACCGTGTCCCCGGTGGCGCTGATGATCTCCGCCACGGGGTCGAAGTCGGCCGGGTCGCCGGCCCGCACGTCGATGGTGACCTCGCGCGTCTCCTCGATGACCAGCTCGGTCTCGTAGCTGCCCTCCTCGGGGACCGTGGAGCTGACCACGCGACCGAACGGGACCTCCTCGCCGGTCTCGACCTCCTCGCGATCGGTCGTGTCCTCGAAGTCCTCGACCGGTGCGGTCGGCTCGGACGGCTCGTCGTCGCCTCCACCGGTCAGCAACGAGGCGACGACCGCGACCGCGACGATGCCGAGGATGATCACGAGCACCAGGATGGCGGTCCGGATCCCCGAGGTGCTCCCCGATCCCGTCCCGGTACCCGATCCACCGACCCAGTTGTCGCCGCCCGGACGGCCCACCGTGTCGGTCGGGGCGTCGATGGGCGCGTCGGCCGGGTCGTCGGTGAACCCCTCGGGCGCCAGGTCTCGGTCGTCGACCGGTGCCGTGTACAGGTCCTCGGGCGCCAGCGGCGCCTCGGCGGCGCCCGGTCCCAGGTCGTCGCCGATCGGCGGCGTCACGGGGACCGCGGGCGGTCCCTGCTTCCAGGCTCGGCCACGCCGGCGGCGTCCTCGCCGACCCTCGCGGCCGGCGACATCCGTCGCGTCGGCATCCTCGGGGCCGGCCGCTCGCTCCGGTGCCGGCGCGACACCCGTGGTCTCGACCGCGTCGAGGTCGGCGGGGTACGCCGGTCCGTCCTCGTCCGGTCCCGTCCGCGACTCGGCGACGTCGGACTCGTACCGGTGCTCGTCCGCCGGGTAGCTCTCGGGCTCGTCCAGGTGCGGTGGCGCCGGGTCGATCGTGTCGGGGTCGGGCGCCTCGGGGACCGCTCCCCCGAGGTCCGGTTCCACGTGCCCGTCGGGGTCCTCGCCATGGTCCTCGTCGAACGTCCCCGACGCGGCCTGCCGACGCTCCTCGGGGTCCAGCAGCCAGGCCAGCTCGTCGTCGAGGTCGAGCTCGTCATCGGGCTCGTTCGTGTCGGCGTCGGCCGCAGCCTCGACCGGGTGCGAGCGGACGGTGGCGTCCGAGTCGGGTTCGGTGCCGTCAGGGACCTCCGCAGCCGACAGCTCGACCAGGTCGGTGTCCGGCGCGTCACCCTCCAGCTCGACGTCAGGCTCCCGCTCGAGCAGCCAGTCGAGGCCAGGTTCGTCCTCCGACGCGGCCACCGGGCTCGGGTCGGCGTCGTCCGCGAGGGGAACGGGGCCACCGACCGAACCGTCCTCGGGCACCCAGGCGAGGACGCCATCCTCCACCGTTGCCTCGACCGGCGTCGGCGCCTCCTCGACCGGCGCGGGCGCCTCCTCGGCCGTCGGCGAGGCGAGCGTCGCTTCCGCGGGAGCCGACGGGTCCTCGTCGACGATCGGGCCCTCGTCGACGATCAGGTCCTCGGGAGCGTCGGTCTCGACCGGCACCTCCACGTCGAGGACCGGCTCATCGAACGTCTCCACGTCGAGCGGCGCGTCGGTCTCGACCGGCTCGTCCTCGGTGACGACCAGGCCGTCGGCCGCGTCGGCGTCGACCGGCCCGTCCTCATCGAGGTCCAGCCCGTCATCAGCGGCCTCGGACGCGTCGGCGACCTGGTCGGCGAGGGCAGCGTCATCCTCGTCGGCCGGCGGCTGCGGAGCCGGCAGGTCGAGATCCTCCTCGCGCTCGAGCAGCCACGCGACGCCGCTCCCCCGCTCGGTCTCCTCGTCCCGTGGTGCCGTGGGCGGGTCCTCGAGGTCGTCGGTGACGTCCAGCTCGGCGACCAGCTCGCGCGTCGTCTCCTCAGGTGCGGGCTCCGGCTCCGGACCGGGTTCGGGCTCGGGCTCGGGTACGGGCTCCGGTTCGGGCTCCGGCTCGACCGCTGTGGTCGCCGTGGGGTCGGGGGTGACGTGCCCGGTCCACTGCGTGCCGTCCCACCAGCGCAGCTGACCCGCGACGCCGCTCGGGTCCGAGTACCAACCGGGTGCTGCGCTCACCGACGCTCCTTACCCCGCCGAGCGAAGCTCCGCCGCGGTGGCGGCGCTGCGATCCCCCGCTCGACGGCGCGAACTGTAGAGCACCACGCAGGCCGGAGCGCCGAGCCGGACGCCGTGCCCGGACCCGCGGCACCGGGCCAGCCGGTCAGCCGCCGTCGGGGTCGCACGGTGCGGCCACGCTCGCCCGGCAGTCGACGGCCCCGGCCACGGCGGATGGTCCCCCGTCGAAGAACGTCGCAGCGGCCAGGAGGACCGCGAACAGGACCAACCCAGCCATGATCGCGTACTCGAGCGAACTGGCGCCCCGCTCGCCTGGCCGCTCCATGCGGACTCCGACCCGTCCCTGGCTCGCCCCGCGGGGATCGACCACCCCGCCTGGCGACGGTAGACCCCGATCGCCGGACCGGCCCCGGGGCGGAGCGCACGACGCGGCTGGGCCGAGGTCCCCACCGGGGGGGACCGGTGTCCCCTCCGCCTCACCCCGCACCGTCCGCGAGGTCCAGGGGGCCACGCGGACGGAGCGTCAACAGGTCGGTCCCGAACGGGTCCTTGACGAGCAGCTCGTCGAAGCGGGCGAACAGGTCGAGCGCCAGGCTCCCGTCCGCATCGGCGGTGCGGACCGACACCGTCACCGTGCGGGTGGTCCCGTCTCCCGCCGTCGAACGTCCCTCCAGGGACCACTGCGGCGCCCAGCTGCCCGGTCGTGGTTCCGCCCGGCCGAACAGCGGCGGCTCGACGGGAGCCCCACCGAACGCGGCGACCACGTCGACCAGCTGGTCCTCACCGAAGGTGTAGATCTCCGTCCGGGGGTCTGCCGTGCCCGGGACGGTGCGGCGCAAGGAGGCCAGGATGGTCGACACCGGCGAGAGCAGCACCTGGATGCGACGGTCGACGACGGTGACGCCCCCGACGCCGCGCCCCCACGGGTAGTGGTCGTCCTGCGGCTCGAAGGTCGCCGCGAGGACGCGGTACCGGGTGTCGAGCTCGAGCCCCAGCAGCGCGGCGCCGTCGAGGACCCGCTCGAGGTCGTCGAGCGTGGTCACCGCCGGGTCGGCCGGGTCGGTCACCCATCCCTCCACGTCGGTCGGTCCGGACACCCTACCGAGGGCGCGGACCCGCTCCCCCGCGCGACGACGGCTGGCACCTAACCTCGGCCACGACGAGGAGACGCCGGTGGGCGACCCGATGATCCGACTCGACGCCGTGACGAAGCGGTTCCCCGGCAGCGACCCTCCCGCCGTGGACGGGTTGAGCTTGGCGATCCCCGAGGGCGAGCTGGTGGTGCTCGTCGGCCCCTCCGGGTGCGGCAAGACCACGACGCTCAAGATGATCAACCGCATCGTCGAGCCCACCTCGGGGACGATCACCATCGCCGGCCACGACGTCCTCGACCGTCCCGCGCACGAGGTCCGTCGCGACATCGGGTACGTCATCCAGCAGATCGGCCTGTTCCCGCACCGCACCATCGAACGCAACATCGGCACCGTCCCTCGTCTCCTCGGGTGGGAGGAGGGACGGATCGACGCGCGCGTCGACGAACTCGTCGAACTGATGGACCTCGACCCGGCCATGAAGACGCGCTACCCGAGCGAGCTGTCGGGTGGACAGCGCCAACGTGTCGGGGTGGCACGTGCCCTGGCGGCCGACCCACCCGTCCTGCTGATGGACGAGCCCTACGGCGCGGTCGACCCGCTCGTCCGCGGGAGGCTGCAGGACCAGTTGCTCGAGCTGCAGCAGGAGCTGCACAAGACGATCGTGCTCGTCACCCACGACATCGACGAGGCCATCCGGCTCGGCGACCGCATCGCGATCCTGAACGTCGGGGGCCGACTGGAACAGTTCGACACGCCGGAAGCCATCCTCCGCGACCCGGCCAACCGGTTCGTCGAGGACTTCCTCGGCGGCGAACGTGGCCTCAAACGGTTGGCGTTGCGCACCGTCGCCTCGCTCGGTGACCTCGCACGTGGCGCCGTCGTCGATGCCTCCGCCAGCGGGGACGACGCCGTCGAGGTCGCGGGCCGCTACGGCGTCGACTGGTGCGGCATCGCCGACGGCGACGACCTGCGTGGCTGGGCCTGGATCGACGACCTGCGGGGTGTCGCTCGCGTCGGTGACGTGGCGACCCGACGGTTCCGCGTCGCGGTGACACCCCACTCGACCCTCCGTGAGGCCCTCGACGCCATGGTGCGCTCGTCCACCGGCGTGTGCGGTGTCTTCGCCGCCGACGACCGCTACCTCGGCATGCTCCAGCTCGGTGACCTGACCGCGGAGATCACCGGCGAGGCGGTGCCTGCGTGAACCCGGAACCGCCGTGATGTCGCCGTGGGTCGCCCAGGGCGCCCCCGCCGGTGAGTGGCTCAGCCGCAACAGCGACGCCATCGTCCGACGCGGGGTCGAGCACCTGCAGCTGACCGGCATCTCGATCGCGCTCGGCCTCGCGATCTCGATCGTGCTCGCCGTCGTCGCGCTCCGCTACCGGTGGACCTACCGACCCATCACGGTGACCACCGGCATCGTCTTCACCATCCCCTCGATCGCGCTGTTCCCCATCCTGCGCCCCTACTTCGGCCTCACGGCCACGACGGCCATCATCGGCCTGACCCTCTACACGTTGCTGTTCCTCGTGCGCAACATCATCGTCGGCCTCGAAGGTGTCCCCGCCGACGTCGTCGAGGCGGCCGAGGGCCAGGGGTACGCGCCGACGCGTCTGTTCGTCGAGGTGCAGCTCCCCCTCGCCCTGCCGGTCATCATCGCGGGGATCCGGATCGCCACCGTCACCACCATCGGTCTGGTCACCATCACCGGCTTGATCGGCTACGGCGGGTTCGGGTTCTTCATCTTCGACGGTCTGCGCTCGAACCTCTACCTGCCCAAGCTCCTCGTGGGCGCCCTGGCACCGATGGTGCTCGCCCTCGTCGCCGACGCGCTCCTGCTCCTGCTCGAACGGGCGCTGACCCCCTGGTCCCGCCGCGCGACCTGAGAGAGGACCCGCCGTGGAACCCGTGCTCGACGCCGTCTCCTTCCTGACCGATCCGGGCAACTGGAGCGGCAGCCGGGGGGTGCTCGTGCGGCTGATCGAGCACCTGCAGCTGTCCCTCCCGCCGTTGTTGGCCGCCATGGTCGTCGCCATCCCCGCCGGCGTGCTGGCCGGACACCACCGGCGCGGTCAGGCCGTCGGCACCGCCGTCGCCAACGTCGGACGCGCCATCCCCACCCTGGCCCTGCTGGTGTTCGGCTTGATCCTGTCGGTACGCGTCCTCGGGCTCGGGATCAGCTACTGGCCGACGGTCTTCGCCCTGTTCTTCCTCGCCCTGCACCCGCTGTTCACCAACAGCTACACCGCCGTGCGCACCATCGATCCGGCGCTCGTCGAGGCCGCGCGCGGGATGGGCTACGACGACCGACAGCTGCTGCGACAGGTCGAGCTGCCCGTCGCGTCACCGGTGATCTTCACCGCGATCCGCATCGCGGCGGTGCAGGTCATCGCCACCGCGCCGATCGGTGCGTTGGCCGCCAGCGGGGGGCTCGGCCGGTTCGTCATCGACGGGTTCGGGTCCCGCAACTACGGCGTCATGTACGCCGGGATCGTCCTCATCGCCCTGCTGGCGGTGGTCACCGAACGGCTCATCGACCTCGTCGAGCGCGCCGTGGTCCCCCGCGGCCTTCGCTCCCGCGCCGACGACGACGTGGTCAGCGTCACCGCCACCACCGGCCGCGCGGTCTGACCACCGACGGGTGCGACGGGGTGTCCGAGAGCGCCGCCCATCCGTTCCGGTGTGCAGGTCCGGATCCGCGCACCTAGGGTCCGGCGCGGTCGTCGAGCACCCTGCGACCGATGACGACGAGGGTCACCGCGATGCGCACGTTCCGCCGCTCCTGCCTGCCCGTCCTCGCCGCGGTGGTGCTGGTCGCCACCGGGTGCGGTGGTGACGACGAGACCGTCACCATCGGCTCCAACGACTTCGCCGAGTCACGCATCCTCGCCCAGCTCTACGGCATCGCGCTCGAGGACGCGGGCGTCCCCGTCGAGGTGCGCGAGAACATCGGCTCGCGCGAGAACACCTTCCCCGCGGTGGTCGACGGTGAGCTCTCCCTCGTCCCCGAGTACACCGGGAACGCGCTGCTGTTCGCGCTCGGCGAGGCGGACACCGACCTGCGCGACGAGCAGGAGGTGTACGACGCGCTCGTCACCGAGCTCGACGGTGACGGTCTGATCGCCGGGAGCTACTCCGACGCGCAGGACGTCGACGGACTCGCGGTGACGCGCGCCACGGCCGAGGAGCACGGGCTGACCGCCATCTCCGACATCGCCGACTTCCCCGGGACCTTCCGGTTCGGCGGCGGGCCCGAGTGCGAGGAACGGATCAGCTGCTTCGTCGGCTACACCGACGTCTACGGGCTCGACAACCTCGAGTTCGTCTCGCTCGACTCGGGTGGCCCCATCACCGTCGAGGCGCTCAACAGCGGCGAGGTCGACGGTGCCAACCTGTTCACGACCCAGTCGGTCGTGGCCATCCACGACTTCGTGCTCCTCGAGGACGACCTGAACCTGCAGCTGCCGCAGAACATCGTGCCCGTGCTGCGCCAGGACGTGGTGGACGCGCACGGCGACGAGGTCCTCAGCATCCTCGACGCGGTCAGCGCCGCGCTGACGGAGGAGGCGCTGATCGAGCTCAACGCCCAGGTCGAGGACGAGCAGCGCGAACCGCGCGACGTCGCCCGGGAGTGGCTCGAGGACAACGGTCTGCTCGGTTGATCACGACGCTGCGGGGCCCGCGACGCCGTGGACCAGCACGCCGGCCAGGTTCGTCGCGAGCTCGCCGGGCGGCAGCTCCCCCGGTGAGATCGCGTAGCTGACGATCAGGCGGGTGGCCGCGTCCGCGACGTGGTGCAGCTCGCCGTCGGTCAGGTGCGGGACGTAGCGTCCGAGCAGCTCGACGACGACGGGGCGGGCGGCCGACAGCACCGGTCCCGACCCGTCGGTCAGGAACGGCAGCAGGGCCTGCGGTTCGGTCGCCAGGAGGCGGTCGAGCAGCGGATGCTCCCGCGCGACCCGGAGGGCGGCACCGATCGCCGCTCGGAGCGCCGGCTCGAGCTCGACGTGCTCGGCGGCCGCCTCCCGCATGCGGTCGAAGAACGCGTGCTCCTCGCGGACGATGGTCTGCGCGATGAGCCCGTCCCGGCTACCGACGTAGCGGTAGACCGTCTGGCGTGACACCCCGGCCTCCCGGGCGACGTCCTCCAGCGCGAGGCGTGCCAGGCCGTAGCGGCTCATGACCGTCAGCGCGGCATCGAGGATGCGCTGCCGGGTGTCCTCCGTGCTCATCGGCGGTCCCCCGGCGTGACAGCGGGTGGTGACACGGGCACCGCAGTCTACGACGCGACACGGTTAGGCTCGCGTGTCCTGCCCGACCACGTCCGGAGACCCGGTGGACCGCTCCTCGCTCCCGGTACCGACCACCGCGGCACCCGAGGTCCTCGTCGCCGCGTCCGACCCCCTCGACGTCGAGGTCGACGCGCTCGTCGTCCCGGTGTTCCGCGGCGGCATCGAAGGGCCAGGGGCCGACGTGGTGCTGCGGGCGCTCGGGCTCGACGAGGTCCCCCGTCACGACGGGTTCCGCGGCAAGGTCGGCGAGCTGCTGCACCTCGCCGCACCGGGGCTGGCCGCCGGTCGCGTCACCCTCGTGGGCCTCGGTCGACTCGACGCGCTCGAACCCGACACGATCCGGCGGGTGGTCGGCGCCGCCGTCCGTGACCTCGCCACCGGCTGCGCGACCATCGCCACCACCGCGGCGCTCGTCTCGGTCGGTCCCGCGGGTGTCCGCGCCGCGGCGGAGGGCGCCATCCTCGGGGCCTACCGGTACGACGCGGGACGGTCGACGCCGCGTCCCCGCCGTCTGCGGTCGGTCACGGTGCTGACCACCTCCGCCGGGCTCGACGAGGCTCGCGAGGCGCTCCGCGTCGCACGGATCCACGCCGCGGCGCAGTACGTCGCGCGTGATCTGGTCACCTGCCCGCCCGACCGGCTCGGTCCGCCGGAGTTCGCCGAGGTGGCCCGCGCCATCGTCGGTGACGGGGTCGAGGTCGAGGTCTGGGACGAGCACCGGCTCGCCGAGGAACGCTGTGGCGGGCTGTTGGCCGTCGGACGAGGTTCGTCCCGCCCCCCGCGCCTGGTGCGCCTGCGGTGGAGCCCGGCCGATCCGGTCGCCCGCATCGCGCTGGTGGGCAAGGGCATCACCTTCGACACCGGCGGCATCTCGCTCAAGCGCCCGTCGACCATCATGGAAGCGATGAAGGGCGACATGGGTGGCGCCGCCGCCATCCTGGCCGTCTTCACCGCGCTCGAAGAGCTGGACGTGCCGGTGGAGGTCACCGCCGAGCTGTGCCTGGCCGAGAACATGATCGGCGGCGATGCGCAGCGTCCCTCCGACGTCATCACGATCCGGGGCGGGACCACCGTGGAGGTGCGCAACACCGATGCGGAGGGGCGGCTCGTCATGGCCGACGGGCTCGCGCTCGCCGCCGAGGACGGGGTCGACGCCATCGTGGACGTCGCCACCCTGACCGGCGCGGCGGTGCGGGCCATCGGCAGCCGCGCGACGGCGGTGTTCGCCAACGACGACGACCTGCTGCGGCAACTGCTCGCCGCCGGGGCCGCCGCCGGTGAACCGATGTGGCACCTGCCGCTGTGGGAGGACCTGCGCGACGACCTCGACTCCGACGTCGCCGACCTCGACAACATCGGTCGCAGCGGTGAGGCGGGGGCGACCCTCGCCGGGCTGTTCCTGCGGGAGTTCGTCGACGGCACGCCGTGGGTCCACCTCGACGTGGCGGGACCCGCCTGGCAGGACGAGGACCGCCACCACCTGCCGCGTCACGGCACGGGGGTGCCGACGCGGACGCTGCTGTGCTGGTTGTCGAACCTGGGGACGGACTGACCGGAGCGGTTCGTCACGTGGCCGGCTCGGCGAACGCCTCCGGCGGTGGGCACGCGCACACCAGGTTGCGGTCGCCGTGCGCGTTGTCGATGCGGGAGACCGGCGGCCAGTACTTGTCGCTGCGGGCCCGCGAGCCGTCGGGTAGGTCCCAGACGCCCGGGTAGGCGGCCACCTCGCGGGGGTAGGCGCGCCCCCACTCGTCCGCGGTCACCTCGTCGGCGGGGTGGGGCGCACGGACCAGCGGGTTGTCGTCGGCCGGCCAGGTGCCGTCGGCCACCGCGTCGATCTCCGCACGGATCTGGATCATCGCGTCGCAGAAGCGGTCGAGCTCGACGAGGGCTTCGGACTCGGTGGGCTCGATCATCAGCGTGCCGGCGACGGGGAACGACATCGTCGGGGCGTGGAACCCGAGGTCGATCAGGCGCTTGGCCACGTCCTCGTTGGTGATGCCGGTCTCGGCCTGCAGGGGGCGGAGGTCGATGATGACCTCGTGGGCGACGAACCCGCCGGCGCCGGTGTAGAGCACCGGGAAGTGCTCGGCGAGGCGGTGCGCGACGTAGTTGGCGCTCAGGATCGCCACCTCCGTCGCGCGACGCAGCCCGTCGGGTCCCATCATGGCGATGTAGGCCCACGGGATCGGCAGGATGCCGGCCGAACCCCAGGGCGCCGACGCCACCGGTCCGGTGCGCTGCTCGGCGGGCACCTCGCCGTAGGTGGTGACCTCGACCAGCGGGTGGGTCGGCAGGAACGGTGCCAGGTGCGACCGGCACGCGACGGGCCCCACACCCGGGCCACCGCCACCGTGGGGGATGCAGAACGTCTTGTGCAGGTTCAGGTGGCTGACGTCGGCACCGAAGTGGCCAGGTCGGGCGACCCCGACCAGGGCGTTGAGGTTGGCACCGTCGAGGTAGACCTGCCCGCCGTGCTCGTGGACGAGGTCGCACACCTCACGGATGCGGCTCTCGAACACCCCGTGCGTCGACGGGTAGGTGACCATCAGGGC
>CAYSTY010000009.1:0-11856 GCA_964433685.1 uncultured Actinomycetota bacterium
CCGAACCTCCTCGCCCAGCTCGGGGCGTTCAAGGGCATGGCGATCATCAGCTCGGAGGACGCCGGGGGCGGCGACCTCAACGCCGAACCGAACGGCACCGGCCCGTTCGCCTTCGACAGCCAGAGCGGCGGCGACAGCATCAGCCTGGTCGCCAACGACGAGTACTGGGGCGAGGAGGGTCCGTACCTCGACGGGATCGACTTCCGCATCATCCCCGAGGACACCGTCAAGCTCACCAACCTCGAGACCGGCGAGATCCACTGGATCGACACCGTCCCGCCGCAGAACGTCGGTTCGATCGGTGGGGACATCGTCGAGGAGTCGGTGCCGTCCAACGACTACTGGTACCTGTCGTTCAACAACGAGCGTGAGCCGTTCGACGACCCCGAGGTGCGGCGCGCCATCCGCCAGGCGATCGACATCGAGGAGATCACCGAGGCGGTCCGGTTCGACGCCGCCACCCCGAACCAGACCGCCATCCCCGAGTCGAGCGTCTGGTACCACGACTACGCACCGTTCGAGACCGATACGCAGGCCGCCCAGCAGGCGCTCGACGACGCCGGGGCCAGCGGGTCGTCGATCGACCTGATGGTCAGCAGCGAGCACCCGGAGAGCGTCACCGCCGCGGAGGTCATCGCCAGCCAGCTCGACGAGGTCGGCATCGAGGTGAGCATCCGCACCGAGGACTTCAACACCTGGCTCGCCGACCAGGGCGAGGGCGAGTTCGACGCCTTCCTGCTCAGCTGGCTCGGCAACATCGACCCGGACGACTTCTACTACGCCCAGCACCACTCCGAAGGGGTCAACAACTACCAGGGGTTCGCCGACGACGAGGTCGACGCGCTCCTCGACGACGCGCGCACCGAGACCGACGAGGACGCCCGCAAGGACCTCTACGACCAGGCCGCCGAGCGGATCGTCGACCAGGTGTCCTACCTCTACCTGTTCAACCCGGACCTGGTCCAGGCGTGGAGCTCGGAGGTCTCCGGCTACACGCCGCGGCCCGACCAGGCGACCCGCTTCGTCACCACCCGTCTCGGTTGATGACCGGCTTCGTCCTGCGGCGGGTCGGCCAGATGCTGATCGCGCTGCTCGGCGTGTCGGTCGTGGTGTTCTCGCTCATCCACCTCGTGCCCGGTGACCCCATCCGGGCAGCCCTCGGGACCCGGTTCGACCCGGAGGTCTACGAGGTCCTGCGTGCCCGATCGGGGCTCGACCAGCCGTTGGTGACCCAGTTCTTCGACTGGCTCGGCCGGCTGGCGACCGGCGACCTCGGCGTGAGCTTCCGCACGGGACGGGCGGTCACCACCGAGCTCGGCGACCGCCTCCCGGCGACGCTGCTGCTGGCCTTCGGGTCGTTGGTCGTGGGTCTGGTGATCGCCATCCCCGCCGGCATCGTGTCGGCGGTGCGGCAGGGCAAGCCCATCGACTACGCGGCGTCGACGTTCTCCCAGGTCGGCGTGTCGGTGCCGGACTTCTGGTTCGGGATCCTGCTCATCCTGCTGGTCTCGCGCACGCTCGGGTGGCTGCCGCCGGGCGGCTACGTGCCGCTGACCGACGACCCGGTCGAGGCGCTGCGACGGCTGGTCCTGCCCGCCCTCACCGCGGGCGTGGTGACCGGGTCGATCCTCACCCGGTTCGTGCGCTCCAGCGTCCTGGAGGCCATGCAGTCCGACCACGTGCGCCTCGCTCGCGCCAAGGGGCTGCCGGAGCGCTACGTCCTGCGCCACCACGTCCTGCGCAACGCCTGGATCCCCGTGGTGACCATCACCGGTCTGCAGCTGGCGACCCTGCTCGGCGGCATCGTGGTGGTCGAGGTCGTCTTCTCCTGGCCCGGCATCGGCCGCTACGCCCTCGACGCGGTCAACGGCCGCGACTACCCGGCGCTCCAGGGGGTGGTCCTGGTCATCGCGGCCGGGTTCCTGCTCGCCAACCTCCTCGTCGACCTGCTGTACGGCAAGCTCGACCCGCGGATCCGCTCGTGAGCGCCGCCGACCAGCTCGAACAGCCCCGGGGGGCACCGACGCCGAGGTGGCGCCAGACCCTCCGGTTGCTGCTGACCAACCGTCTGGCCGCGGCCGGCGCCGTGGTGCTGCTGGTGCTGGTGGTGTTCGCGCTGTTCGGGCCGTGGATGGCCCCGTTCGGCATCAACGAGCAGAACCTCGCCGAACGGCTGTCCGCCCCGAGCGCCACCCACTGGTTCGGCACCGACGACCTCGGTCGGGACGTGTTCTCCCGCGTCATCTACGGCGCGCGGGTGTCGTTGCAGGTGGCCGTGGTGTCGGTGGGGCTCTCGCTCCTCGCCGGCACGTTGATCGGCCTGCTCGCCGGGTACCGGGGCGGTTGGATCGATGCGGTCCTGATGCGGTTGATGGACGTCATCTTCTCGTTCCCGGTCATCCTGCTCGCCATCGCGATCGTCGCGGTCCTCCAACCGTCGCTGTTCACCCTGATGCTGTCGATCGCGATCGTGTTCACCCCGATCCACGCCCGGGTGGTCCGCGGCAGCGTCCTCGCGGTCCGCGAGGAGGTCCACATCCGGGCGGTGCGCTCGCTCGGCGCCTCCGACTGGCGCATCGTGACCCGCCACGTGCTGCCCAACGTCGCCGCTCCCATCATCGTCCAGACCTCGCTGAGCCTGGCGTTCGCGATCCTCACCGAGGCGGCCCTGTCGTACCTCGGCGTCGGTATCCAGCCCCCGCGGGCGGCGTGGGGCGCCGACCTGCAGGCCTCGCAGGGCTACCTGGCCACCGGCGCGTGGTGGATGGCGACCTTCCCGGGTCTGGCGATCCTGGCCACCGTCATGGCCTTCAACCTCCTCGGCGACGGGCTGCGTGACGTGCTCGACCCCAAGCAACGCTCCGTCATCGAGTCGCGAGGTGTCGAGTGACCGCCGCCGCTGCCGGGGAGCCGGTCCTGTCCGTGCGCGACCTCGAGGTGTCGTTCGGGACCAGGCGGGGCCGCGCCGAGGTGGTGCGGGGCCTCGACTACCGGCTGCACGCCGGCGAGACGCTCGCCATCGTGGGCGAGTCCGGATCCGGCAAGAGCGTGTCCACCCTGGCGCTGACCAAGCTGCTGCCGATCCCGCCCGGTCGGGTGACCGGGTCGGTGCACCTGTCGGGGACCGACCTGCTCACCCTCCCCGACCGCGACCTGCAGCGTCAGCGCGGACGCCACATCGGGTACGTGTTCCAGGATCCGATGACCTCGCTCAACCCGGTCCACACCATCGGGCGGCAGCTGACCGAGGGGATGCGCTACCACCTCGAGCTGTCCGAACGCGACGCGCGGGACCGCGCCGTCGAGCTGCTGCGGCAGGTCGGGATCCCGGCGGCGGAGAAGCGTCTGGACGCCTACCCGCACGAGTTCTCCGGAGGGATGCGTCAGCGTGTGGTCATCGCCATCGGCCTGTCCTGCGATCCCGAGGTGCTGATCGCGGACGAGGCCACGACCGCCCTCGACGTCACCACCCAGGCGCAGATCACCGAACTGGTCGACCGCCTCCAGGAGGAGCGCGGCATGGGGGTGGTGTGGATCACCCACGACCTCGGCGTCGTCGCCGGGATCGCCGACCGGGTGCTGGTCATGTACGGCGGCGAGGTGGTGGAGGAGGCCGACGTCGACACGCTGTACGCCGACCCGCGCCACCCCTACACCGTGGGGCTGCTGGCCTCGTTGCCGGTGGTGGGCGCCACCAGCGGGCGCGAGCTCGCCGCCATCCCGGGGCTGCCGCCGGCGCCCACCGACCTGCCGCCGGGGTGCGCGTTCCACCCGCGTTGCCAGGTCCGGCTCGACGACCGCTGCGCCACCGAGCGTCCGCCGCTGCGCGAGGTCGCCCCCGGCCACCGGGTGCGCTCGTTCTACGAGGTCCCCGACGACGACCCGCACCGCCGGCAGGTGCTGGCCCGCGTGGCGGGGACCGGGGGTGAGGCCGGGTGAGCGAGCCGCTGCTCGAGCTGCACGACCTCGAGGTCCACTTCCCCGGCGGGGGCGGCGGCGTGCCGTGGCGCCGGGGCGAACGGCCCGTGGTGCGCGCCGTCGACGGGGTGGACCTGACCGTCCACCGCGGCGAGACCCTGGGCCTGGTCGGCGAGTCCGGCTGCGGCAAGTCGACCCTCGGGCTGGCCGCGCTCCGGTTGGTCGAACCCACCGGGGGCCGGGTCGTGTTCGACGGGCAGGACGTCACCGCCATGTCCCGCGGCGACCTGCGGGCGCTGCGGCGCCGCGCCGGGATGGTGTTCCAGGACCCGTACGCCTCGCTCGACCCGCGCCGCTCGGTCGGGGACGCGGTCGCCGAACCGCTCCAGATCCACGGGCTGCACGAGGGCGGCCGGGCCCGCCGCACCCGGGTCGCCGAGCTGCTCGAACGTGTGGGCCTGCACCCCGACGTCGCCGACCGCTACCCCCACGAGTTCTCCGGCGGGCAGCGCCAGCGGGTCGGCATCGCCCGCGCGTTGGCCTGCGAACCCGACTTCCTCGTCCTCGACGAACCCATCGCGGCCCTCGACGTGTCCATCCAGGCCCAGGTGATGAACCTGCTCGGCGAGCTCCAACGCGACCTCGGGCTGGCCTACCTGTTCATCGCCCACGACCTCGCCGCCGTGCAGCACCTCGCCGATCGGACCGCGGTCATGTACCTCGGTCGCATCGTCGAGGTCGCCGACAGCGCGGCGCTGGCCCGTGCCCCCCAGCACCCCTACAGCCGGGCGCTGCTGTCGGCCATCCCGGTGCCGGACCCGGCCCGGGAACGCACCCGCCAGCGCGTCCGCCTCGAAGGTGACGTCCCCTCACCGATCGACCCCCCGTCGGGGTGCCGGTTCCGGACCCGCTGCCCGGAGGTCTTCGAGGCCTGCGACCGTGTCGACCCCGACCTGCAGGAGGTCGGGGCGGGACACGTCGCGGCCTGCCTGCTGCACGGTGAGGTCGGCCGGCCGGTCGAGCCCTCGCACCACGAGGACGCCCGCCCCACCTCCTGACGGGGTGGCCCCCGGCCGCTGCGGTCAGGCGCGGTCGCGGAGCTTGCCGAGGATGCGGTCGAGCTGTTCCTGCTCCCCGGGGTCGAGCCGGTCGACCAGCTCGCGGGCGAGATCCTCACGGTGCCAGGTCAGCGCCTCGCCGATCACCTCGCGGCCGGCGTCGGTGAGCGAGACGTGCGAGACCCGCCGGTCCTCGGTGCACGCACGACGGACGACCAGACCGTCGGCGGCGACCTTGTCGACCAGCCGCGTGGCACCGCCGGAGGTGACCCGCAGCTGGGCGGCGAGCTCGGACATCGTCAGCGTCTCACCGGGGCTGCGCGCCAGGCGCAGGAGCAGCTCGAACCGCGGCATGGGCAGGCCGGCGTGGTCGGTGATGGTGGGCGCGAAAGCCACCTCGAGGCGGCGCCCGACCTCCAGGAGCAGGCCGTAGGTGGTGATCGCCGGGTCCTCGACGCCCGGCAGCGGGGTCCGGTCGGTGCCGGCGCAGAGGGACACGTGGGGGCTCCTCGTCGGTCGGGGGGAGGGGTGACGAGCGGAACGCTCGGGGTGCTGATGCCACGGTACCCGAAGATAGTTGACAAGTCAGATGTTCTGTGGCACAGTAGCTCCAGAGGTTGACGCGGAAGATGTTGCAAGAGATACGAGCGTCGACCATCGCCCGCCGCCGGGCACCCGATCCGTACAGACCCCGACACTCCCGAGGTACACCGTGACCACCGCTACCACCACCGCCCCGCTCGCCACCGGCACCTGGAACATCGACGCGTCGCACTCGACCGTCGGTTTCGTGGTCCGCCACATGGGCTTCTCCAAGGCTCGGGGTGGGTTCAACAGCTTCGAGGGCTCCATCGTCGTCGCCGACGACCTCGCCTCGTCGACCGCCGACGTGACCATCGATGCGTCGTCGTTCGACTCGCGTGACGAGGGCCGCGACGCCCACGTCAAGAGCGGGGACTTCCTCGACGTCGACAACCACCCCAACCTGACCTTCCGCGCCACCGACGTGCGTCACGTCGAGGGCAACGAGTACGTCGTGACCGGGGACCTGACCATCCGCGGCGTCACCCGGTCGGTCGACCTCGCCACCGAGTACCTCGGCACCGACACCGACCCGTTCGGCAACGTCAAGGCCGGCTTCGAGGCCACGACCGAGATCAACCGTGAGGACTTCGGTCTGACCTGGAACGCGGCGCTCGAGTCGGGCGGCGTCCTGGTCGGCAAGAAGGTCCAGATCGTCGCGGAGGTCCAGGCCGTCAAGGCCTGAACCCGACCGTGCGGGGACGCACCCCCGGCGTCCCCGCACCGTTCGGCCCGCACCGTTCGGCCCGCACCGTTCGGCCCGCACCGTTCGGCCCGCGCCTCGAGGCGCGGGCCGTTCGCGTGCCCCAGCACCGTTCGCATGCGACCAGCACCCGGGCCACGGGTGGGACCGGGTCGGTCAGTTCCGGGACGCTCGGGCCGCCCCGACCGGACGCTGGCTGCCGTAGATGTCGCTGCGCCACCCGCAGCCGGGCCGGGTCCGCATCCAGCGCTGGATGACGGGACGCGACCACAGCGGGGTGCGCCCGCGGGTCGCCTGCGGTTCGGGCAGGTAGCCGCGGTAGCGGTAGCTGTCGATGGTCGCCTTGGAGACCTCGGCGAGCTCGGCGATGTCGGCCACGGTGAGCATCGTCAGCACGTGCAGCTCGGGGGCCCACATCCCGACCACGAGGTCGCCGGTGTCCGGCTGGCTGGTGCCGCGCCGACGCACGAAGACCTGCTCGAGGTCCTCGCTGCGTCCGGTCAACCAGTCGAGCTCGTCCTGGTTCACGCTGCGCAGCGGGACGCGGGCGGCGTCGAGGTCCATCCCCTGTTGGACCGCGAGGAGGTCGGCGAGGGTGAGGTCGACGGCACCGGGGACCGGATCGCCCCAGTGGTAGCGCCACACACCATCGTTGTGGCGCTTGTAGGTCCCGTTGCAGTGCTCGAGCTCGCCGCTCACCTGGTCTCCCTCCCGCCGACGTGCCGACGTCGTCGGCCGACGCATCCCGGTCGCGGGCGCACCGGCGATCACGACGCCACGAGTGTCCCCCGTCCTGAGGTCGGGCACCGCCGTCGGAGGGGCAGGTCCGTCAACCTCACCTTGACGCGGCCTGTCCGTTCGGCCGCACGTCAGCTGACGACCGGCTCGCGCGTCGGGGTCGGCGCGGGCAGCTCGGCGACGAGGTCGTCGGGCAGCTCGAGCAGCCCGGGCAGGTCACGACGGGCCACGGTGGCCCAGCCGCCGTCGGCGACGGGGGAGGCGGCGGCGGCCAGCTGCGGCCGGAGGATCCCGGCGAGCCGGTGGCGCACCATCCCGAGCGTCTCCAGCTCGGCGGCGCTGGCGAGGTGACGCAGGTGCGGGAAGGCGAGGATCTCCTCGCGGTCGGTGTGCTCCACCAGCTGGTCGTCGAGCCCCGCGACCACGTCGACGGGGTCGATCACCACCTGGAGGTCGTCGTGCTCGTCCACCGGCGGGGAGGCGATGATCCCGGCCACGATCAGCGCGTGCTGGATCCGATCGGCGAGCAGCAGCTGCTCCTCGCGTCGTTCCTCGAACAGCCGGCAGCCCCACCCGTCGCGACGCAGCAGGGGGTGCACCAGGAGCCGGTGGGCGAGCTCGTGCTCGACGATGCGGGCAGCCGCGTCGCGGACCGCGTCCTGCGCCCCTCCGGCGACCCGGTCGCGCAGCTGCCGTGACGCCGTGGTGAGGTCGCGGTGCTCCAAGGAGAGCTGCAGCAGCAGATCCCGTGGTGAGCGCATCCGTCGATCCTCGGTCCGGAACACCCGAGTGTGACCGAACGGCCGCGGGGCTGCCCCGGTCGGAGGGGTCCAGCCGGCGAGGGACCCGACCCGGTCCAGCTCGACGGTGGTGTCCTCGCAGGTCACGACGGGTCTCCCGGCAGCTCCCGTGGTGCCAACGGTGAGGTGGCCGGGCCCCCGAGGACCTCGCCGTCGGGACCGAAGCGCGATCCGTGGCAGGCGCACTCCCACACGCCGCCCGCCCGGTTCCAACGCACCGTGCAGCCGAGGTGGGTGCAGGACGCGGAGACCGCACAGGGACGTCCGGAGGCGTCGGCGGACACCGCGACCGGGCCGGTGAGGGTGGCCACCACACGCCCCTCGCCGGGCGCGAGGTCGCCGAGGTCGGTGGGGGTCCCCGGGACGGGGACGCGGTGGCGGGCGAGTTCGTAGCCGTCGCGCAGGTTGGCGGCCAGTATCTTGCCGAGCGCCTTGGCGTCGGGGAACCGGGCGGCGTCGAACGGGCTGTCGGACGCTTCGCCCCGGATCCGGCGGACGAGCAGCTCGGCCGCGACGGTGCCGCCGGTCATCCCCCACTTGCTGAAGCCCGAGGCGGCCAGGATGCGGGGCAGGCCCGGCAGCGCGCCGACGAGCGGGAGCGCATCGGCCGACACCTGGTCCATCGCCGCCCAGTGGTGGGTCACGCGCCGGGCACCCCAACGGTGGAACGCCTCGTCGGCGAGCTCCTCGAGGACGGCGGCCTCGTCGGTCCCACCGGGGCGCCACCCGCTGCTGAGCAGCACCAGACGCTCCCCGTCGCCGTCGCCCGGGGCGGAGGCCGGAGGCACGAGCCGGCGGGTCGAACGGGAGGGCCCGTCGACGCCGAGGCTCGGGTCGGTCGGGACGGGACCGTCGAGCTCGACCGCGATGCACGCGGCGCGGCTCGGGGTCGCACGCGCGAAGGCGCCGACCACGTCCGGCCACGGGGTGAGCATCGCCAGCACGACGTGCTCGGCCGCGATGACGCCGTGGTCGGTGGTCACCTGCACCCCGCCTCGGCGCGGACGCACCTTGCGCAGCGGGGTGTGCTCGTGCAGCGTCGCGCCCTGTGCCCGGGCAGCCGCCGCGACGCCCATCGTGTAGGCGCGCGGGTCGAACTGACGCTGGTCGTCGTAGCGCAGACCGGCGCGGACCGCGTCCGGGACCGGAGCGTCGCTCGTGAGCGTGGCGGGCAGGCCGAGGGTGCGCGCGACGTCGGCCTCGCGGCGCAGCTGGTCGGCACCCTTGCCCGTCAGCGCGTGCATGTAGGTGGCGACAGGTTCGAGCTGGCAGTCGATCCCGTGCCGCCCGGCGATCGCCTCGATGGTGGTGATGGCGGCCTGGTTCTCGGACGCGTAGACCTGCGCGACCTCGTGACCGTGGCGCTGGACGAGCTGGGTGTAGATGGCGCCGTGTTGGCTGGTGACCTTGCCGGTCGAGCGCCCGGAGGTCCCACCCGCGATGCGGTGGGCCTCGATGAGCACCACCTCGTGGCCCCGTTCGGCGAGCAACAGCGCCGTCGTGGCTCCGACGAGCCCACCGCCGACGACCACCACCTCGGCGTCGCGGTCGCCCTCGAGCCGTGGGGCCGCGGGACCGAGCGCGGCGTAGGGGGCGTCGGCGGTCCCGAGGTCGGGTGGGGTGCGCATCAGCGACCGACCTGCTGCGGTGCCTCGCGGGCGAGCCGTTCGAGGCGACGGAGCGACTCGAGGTTGCGGACGGTCAGCGCGGGGCGGTACAGGCCGGTCGGCAACCACGAGCCCGGCCCGGAGATGGGCCGTTCGTGCATCACCACGCGGCTGCCGGCACCACGAGGCAGCACGTGCAGCTGGACGGCGGCGCGGCCGGCCGGGCGGAACATCGCCTCGACGGTGATCCGGCCGCCCTCGCGGTCGACGTGCTCGATGATGGTGCGGTCGCGCAACCGCAGCGGCCCGCGTCCGGTCTCGTGCAGGAAGCCCGAACCGACCGCGGGCCAGTCGGGATCGATGGCGACCACACGCCCGGGGCCGACGACCCAGATGGGGAAGGTCTCGGCCCGCAGCAGCACCGCCATCACGGCACCCGGCGCGACCGCCATGTCCCGGCTGACGGTGGCGCCGGGACGGTCGGTGATCTCCTCCAGACCGTCCTCCGTCGCGGGCGGGTGGATGTCGCCGCCGTGCTCGTCACCCTCGCTCACGTGGCCACCTCGGTGAGCTGGTCGGCGTGGTCGGTGACGCGTTCGTACGCGGCGACGAGCGCCTCGGCCACGCGCGGCCACCCGAACCGATCGAGGGTCCGCGGCCGGGCGGCGGCCGCCAGGGTGGCGCGACAGCGGGGGTCGAGGACGACCTTGCGGAGCGCCTCGAGCAGCGCGTGCGGGTCACGGGCGGGCACCAGGATGCCGTTGACGCCGTGCTCGACGCTGTCGAGCTGGCCACCGACGGCGGTGGCGACGACGGGCCGGCCGCAGGCGAGCGCCTCGATGGCCACCCGCCCGAACCCGGTGAACCAGGGGACCTGGACGACCACGTCGGCGGCGCCGAGCAGGGCTGGCATCTCCTCGTTCGGGACGCGGCCGGTGAAACGGACCCGGTCGAGGGCGTCGTACCTCGCCGCCAGGGCGCGCAGCTCGGCCACGCGCGGGTCGCTGCCGAGCCGGGCCGCCGGCGGACCACCGACGACGGTCAGGTGCGCGTCGGGGATGCGGCTGGTCGCGGCGATCACCGCCTCGGTCGCCCGGTGCTCGGCCAGGTCGCTGACCGTCAGCAGCTCGTGCTGAGGACGGGGACGCTGCGCGCGGGGCGAGGTGAAGCGTGAGCCGTCGACCCCGTGGGGGATGGTCACCACGCGGTCCCGGTCGGCGCCGAGCTGCAGCAGCTCACGGTGCTGGTCGACGCAGCTGGCCACCACCAGGTCCGCGTCGCGCGCCAGGTCACGTTCGATCGCCAGGCGGATGGGGCCGCTCGCGGGGGTCACGCCGAGGTGGCGTCGGGCCACGTGCCCGAGCGTGGGCAGGGAGACCACGAGCGGGATGGGACCGATGTGCGGCCGGACGGCCCGCAGGGCCCGCAGCGCGGCGGCGCCGGCGAACCAGTCCTGGGCGTGCACCACCTCGGGACGGCTGGTGCGCCACCGGCGGGCGAGCCCGGCGGCGAAGCGGTCGATCCCCGCGGCGACGGCGCGGGGGTCCCGGGCATCGTCGATGTCCACGTCGCCGGTCGGCACCGGATCGGGGAGCACCGCGCCGACGGGAGCGCGCTGGGGCGGTTCGCCGCCGCGGTCGGGTCCGTGGACGACCACGTCGTGGCCGGCGGAGGCCAGCCCGGCGACGGTGCCGTGCAGCTGGGCGTGGGTCCCGGTGCGCAGACGGCCGAGCTCGAGGCGCCGCGGGTCGCACGCTCCGGTCACGACGGCGATCCTCGTCACAGCTGCTCCGTTCGTTCACCGGTCCCGAGGTGGGTGCCGGGTTGGTCGCGCGGGATGTCCCGGGCACGACCCGTGACGCTCCCGGAGCCGAGCAGGGCCGGCCACCGGTGTCCGCAGCGGAGGTCGATAGACCCCGTCGCGCTGGACTGGACGGACACCTGCCGTTCGACGGCAGCAGCGGGGTGGCGCGGCGGTGCCCGGCCGGTCCGGTCACCGGCACGCACGTGCTCGTCCCGACCTCGCGCGGACCCCTGCCGACGCGCGTCACCACCTCACGAGGAGCGCCCCGTGGCCGACAACGATCCTTCGAACCCGCTCGGGGACGCCGACAGCGAGGCGGAGCACAGCTCCCGCCCCGACGACCCGGACACCGAGGACGCGGTCCTCAGCGAGCGTGGCCCCGGCGCCCACGCCGAGCACGCCGGCGACGACCAGCTGCGCGAGGACGACACCGCCCCCGGTGTCGACCCGTCCGAGGACGCCTGACCACCCCCTGGGTGCGTCGGCCGCGGCTGGGTGCGTTCGCCACGCCTGGGTGCGTCGGCCACGGCTGGGTGCGTCGGCCACGGCTGGGTGCGTCGGCCACGCCTGGGTGCGTCGGCCACGGCTGGCCGTGCTGGATGCACCCAGGCAGGCTGGTCGCACCCACGCGTGCTGGTCGCACCCA
>CAYSTY010000009.1:11956-24214 GCA_964433685.1 uncultured Actinomycetota bacterium
GCACCCAGGCAGGCTGGTCGCACCCACGCGTGCTGGTCGCACCCAGCGAGCGGAGCCCCGCGCCCCGTCAGGCGACGGTGGGACGTCGCCGCGACGTCCCACGTGGCACCGGTGGAGCCGATCGGAATCGAACCGACGACATCTGCCTTGCAAAGGCAGCGCTCTGCCAACTGAGCTACGGCCCCGGGCCTCGGTCACGCCGAGGTGGTGGGGGAGCGTACCGAGCAGCCCGGGTAGGTTCGCGCGGTCGTGGGCGCGAGCGGAGGTGGACGGTTGGGGGTCGGTGCCGTCCCGGCCGTCGCGGCCGGCCACCCCGCCACCGTCGCCGCCGCCGTCGAGGTCCTGCGCGCCGGCGGGAACGCCTTCGACGCGGCCGTGGCGGCCGGGTTCGCCGCGAGTGTCGCCGAGCCGGTGCTGTCCAGCCTCGGCGGTGGCGGGTTCCTGCTCGCCCGCACGGCGACCGGTGACGAGACGCTGTTCGACTTCTTCGTCGACACCCCCGGCCGCGGGATCGCCGCGGACGTGCTGCCGCGGATGGTCCCGGTCACCCTCCGGTTCGGCGGTACCGAGCAGGACTTCCACGTCGGCCACGGGTCGGTCGCCGTCCCCGGCTGCCTCGCCGGCTACCTCCACGTCCACCGGCGCCTCGGCCGGCTCGAGCTCGACCGGGTGGTCGCGCCGGCGGTCCGTCTCGCCACGCACGGCGTCGCGCTCGGGGCGGGCCAGGTCGGCGTGGCCAAGGTCGTCGACCCGATCCTGACCCTGACCGCGGAGGGGCGGGCCCGTTTCCACCCGGGTGGCGCGCCCCTGACCGCCGATGCGACCGTGACCGACCCCGACCTCGGTGCGCTGCTGACCGCCATCGGCGACGGGCGCGTCACCGGCTTCGACGACCCCGCCGTCGCCCGCCGCATCGAGGAGGTGGGGCGGGCGGACGGCGGCCTGCTGACGGCCGCCGACCTCGCCGCCTACCGCGTCGTCGAGCGCGAGCCGCTGGTGGTCCACTACCGCGGCGCTCGGCTGGTCACCAACCCGCCGCCGTCGACGGGTGCCACCGCCGTCGCGCGCGGCCTCGAGGCGGTGGCGGCCGGCCCGCCCCTCGCCGACGTCGACCGGCCGGACCACGCGGTGGCGCTGGTCGCCGCGCTCACGGCCATGGCGGCCGCCCCCGAGCCGAGCCCCGTCTCACGCCGCGGGACCACCCACGTCAGCGTCGTCGACGCGGACGGCAACGTCGCGTCGATGACCACCTCGAACGGCAGCTGCAGCGGCGTGTACCTCGGCGACACCGGGGTCCTGGCCAACAACATCTGTGGCGAGGAGGACCTGGTCCCCGTGGGTGGGCAGCGCCTGCCGGCCGGGATCCGTGTCGGGTCGATGATGGCGCCGAGCCTGCTCGACCGGTCCGGACGCCCGACCGTCGTCCTCGGCAGCGGCGGCAGCGAACGCATCCGCAGCGCCGTGCTCCAGGTGGTCCTGCGCCTCGTCGACGCCGACCACGACCTCGCCGCGGCGGTGCTCGGTCCGCGTCTGCACCTCGACACCCGTGGGCAGGTGCAGCTCGAGCCGGGCTGGGACGACGCAGCAGCCGCGGCCATCGCCGCCCGCTGGCCGGTCAACCGCTGGACCACCACCGACCTGTACTTCGGCGGCGTCCACGCCGTGGCGACCGACGGCCAGCACGTCGGTGACCCGCGGCGAGGTGGTGCGTCGAGCGCGGCCACCTGACCGGCACCGAGCCGGGTCCCGCGTCCGCCCGGGAGGAGGCGTCCCGCAGCGCTCCGGCGGCGTGGCACCCTGTGTCCCGTGCGGCGCACCTCCGACGCCGCCGTCCCGTGCGAGGTCCGTCGTGGCGTGGAAGCTCGTGGTCACCGTCGTCGTCCTGATCGTCGGCGGTGTGATCGGCGTGAACGTCGGCTGGGTGTACGTCCTCGGCCCGGTGCTCGGCTACGCGGTCTACCGCTACATCATCGGCAACCTGCGCGCCCTCATGCACGGCTCCAACTACATGATCGAGGGTGATGAGGACGCCGCGGCGAGCGACCCGCTGGCGGGCGACGAGCGCACCCTGTACTGGTGCGAGGAGTGCGGCACCGAGGTGATGCTCCTGGTCCGTGGCACGCCACGCGCGCCGAGCCACTGCGGCCAGCGCATGCACGAGCGCATCGAGCTGGTGCGCCCCACCTGACCGGGGCGGCCGGTCCGGGCCGTCTCAGCCGCCGTCGCTGAGGCGCTCGGCGCGCTCCTGGACCTGCTCGAACGATCCGCGTCCGGGGCGGTCGGCGACCATCCCGTCGGTCGCCGAGAAGCCCCACCCCTGCAGCTTGACGCCGATCCGGCTGAAGCGGCGCTCGAGCGTGCCCTCGCACGAGGGGCAGGGCCCGGGGGTCGCGGCCCGCGTGTGGGGCAGCAGACGTTCGGTCCGCGCACCGCAGTCGGCGCAGGCGTACTCGTAGATCGGCACGGCGAACTCCTGGGAACCGGGAGGTGAACGGCCGGCGGGGTGGGGTTGTTCGGAGGCGACGGTACCGGCCGTCCGCTGCGGGGTGCCCGGGGCGCCGGGGGCCGTCCACAGGGGTGCACGGCTCCGACCTGCGGCGTCGCGCGGCGGTCCACACCGTCCACAGTCCTGTGGACGACGGCTGTGGATGGGGGGACCCCGGACGCCACGTCACGCGGGGTGATGTGGACAACGACCCGCCAACTGTGGACGAGGAGCGCGCAGCCCCCGTCCCGACGGCCACGGCCAAGCGCGTTGAGCGCGCGTCGATGGGCGCGTGCCGCTCAGGTCACCGCCAGCGGGTGAGGACCACGAACCCGGCGATCAACAGCACGAAGCCGGCCACGAGCCCCCAGTTGGCGCCGAAGATCGGCCAGTTCACGTCCGACAACAGCAGGTAACCGGCGAGTATCACCGCGACGCCGCCGACCAGCAGTCCCACGCCGAGCGCCGGCACCCAGGGAGGCGACGGCACCGGGTTCTTCGGCGGTGGCGCCGTCTGGTGCGCGCGCGGTCGCTGACGTCCCTTGCGGCGGTGCTTGCTCTGTGGCATCCGGTCCCCATCGAGTCCGGCGCCCGCTGCGGCGCCCTCGGCCCGGCAGGCTACCGGCGGTACGCTCCGCCCGGCTCACGATGCGACGGTGTCGGACGTGGGTCGTCAGTTCTCGACAGGTCTGGAGCACGGGTGGTCCGGGTGGTACGCGGGGTCGGCTGGACCCTCATCGTCGCGGGGTCGGTCGTGCTCCTGTACGTGGTCTACCTGCTGTGGTTCACGGGCCTGGAGACCAGCACCCAGCAGCGCAGCCTGGGTGACGGCTTCGAGGCGGTCGTCGCCGAGGCGCAGGAGCGTCCCGAACCGTCCGTCGACGAGGACGAGCCGCCGGTCGAGGTCGGCGAGGCGTACGCGGCCATCTGGTTCGAACGTGACGGACGCAACGTGGTCACCGACGACGTGACCTACGTCGTCGAGGGCACCTCGGTGGCCGACCTCAAGCGCGGTCCTGGCCACTACGTCGACTCGGTCGCACCGGGTGAGGACGGCAACTTCGCCATCGCCGGCCACCGCACCACCTACGGTGCCCCGTTCGGTGAGGTCGGCGAGCTGCGGGAGGGCGACACCATCCACGTCGTCGACCGCTCCGGGACCGAGTGGGTGTACGCCTACCACGAGACCCGGATCGTCTCGCCCAGCGACGTCTGGGTCGTCGAGGAGGACCCGCTCGACGGGGTCGACGGACCGCTGATCACCCTCACCACCTGCCACCCGAAGTTCAGCGCCGCGCAGCGGATGATCGTCTGGGGGACCCTGATCGGCCCCGCGGCGGCCTGAGCCGACGTCCGACCGGAGCTCGCCGTGCCTCGCCCCGTCCGCATCCTGCTGATCGTGCTGCTGATCGCCGTCGCGGTCACGGTGCTGTTCACGACCGTCTTCCCGCGCGTCGAGCAGATCCTCGAGCAGGACCCGACGCTCGGCGCCCCGGTCCCCGCCGCGGAGGCCTGACCCGGACGGCGCGCCGCCGGCGGGAGGTCAGCTGGCGCGGTCGCCGAGCTCACGCGCCACGGCGGTCAGCTCCGCGGCCACCTCGCCGTCCACCGGCAGCTGCTCGAGCGCGGCGAGCGCCTCGTCCACCGCGTCGGTCACGTACGCCTCGGTCGCCGCCCGTGCGCCGCACGTCTCGAGCAGGTCGCGGAGGGCGCCGGCCTCGTCGGCGGACAGCTCCGGGTCGCCGAGCCCGGCCTCCAGCCGCTCGCGGTCGGACGGCGCCAGCCGTGCCGCGGCCTCCGCGATCAGCAGGGTGCGCTTGCCCTCGGCGAGGTCGGAGGCCGCCGACTTGCCGGTCCGGGCCTCCTCACCGAAGACGCCGAGGAGGTCGTCGCGGACCTGGAACGCCCGCCCGAGCGGGTCACCGACGCGACCGAGCCCGGCGACGAGGTCGGCGTCCGCCCCCGCGAGCAGCGCGCCGATCTCCAGCGGCCGGGCCACCGAGTACCGCCCGGACTTGAGCGTCGCGATCGTCAGGGCCAGGTCGCGGTCGGTCAGCCGCGCCGTGGCGGCGTGCAGGTCGAGGTACTGACCCGCCATGACCTCCTCGCGCAGGACCGTGTAGCGCCGGAAACCCGCCAGCAGCGCGGGGGCGTCCACGCTCGCCTCGAGGAACAGCTCGTCGGCCAGGACGAACGCGAGGTCACCGAGGAGGATGGCGACCGCCTCGCCGTAGTCCACGGGGTCGCCGGCCCAGCCGGCCTGCCGGTGCTCGGCAGCGACCGCGTGGTGCACGGTCGGCCGACCGCGACGCGTCGGCGCCCGGTCGATCACGTCGTCGTGCAGCAGCGCGCAGGTGTGCAGCAGCTCGAGCGCCAACGCCGGGCCCATCACCGTGTCGCGGTCGGCCCCGCCGCCGGCCGCGTGGCCGAGCAGGAGCAACGTCGGCCGGATCCGCTTGCCGCCGGCGAGGAAGGCGTCGAGGTGGTCCGTGGCCGGTCCCAGCGCCGGATGCAGCGCCGCCAGACGCGGCAGCGAGGTGGCGAGCCGCTCGCGCAGGGCGGCATCCACCCGCGCGGCGGAGGTGGCGAGCGCGCCAGCGGGGATGATCGGCGGACCTCCGGGGAGACGGTGTCCGCCGGGACGCTACCGCGCCCGAGGGTAGGCTCCGCCGTCGCGTGCGGCCATCCGGGCCGGCCGCGGCGTCGTCCTCCGCCACGCGGCTGACCGGGTCCGCGTGCCCCCCGCAACAGGAGCACCTCCCGCCGTGGTCCGTGCCGCCCGACGCCCTCCGCTCCCGGTCGCGGCCGAGCTGCCCCGACCGTGGATCGGGTCGTACCCGCCGGGGGTGCCGCCGACCTACCGGTTCCCACCGGTGCCCCTGTCGCGCTTCCTCGACGACGCCGCACGTGACTTCCCCGACCGGGCGGCGCTCGTGGTCGAGGGTCGCGACACCTCGTTCGTGGACCTGCGCGACCGGGTGGACCGGCTCGCGACGGCGCTGCGCAGCGCCGGTGTCGGGGCCGGTGACCGGGTGCTCGTGGCGCTACCGCTCGGCGAACCGGCCCCCATCGCGCTGTTCGCGGTGTGGCGGCTCGGCGCCGTCGCCGTCCCGGTCGATCCCGACACCCGCGGCGACCTGTTCGCCGCCGTGGCCCGGGACGCCGAGGTCGCGGCCGCCATCGGGACGCGGTGGGCGCTCGCCTCGCTGCACGCCGAGGACGCCGCCCCGCCGTTGACGATCGAGGTCCGCGGTGACGAGTGGGTCCCGCGGCGCCTGCGTGACCGGCTCGCGGAGCGGCTGCCCGCACGCCCGACGCTGGCGTCGCTGCGCCGCGGCGGCCCGCTGTGGCCGACCGTGCCGGCCGGCACCCGCGACCTCGACACGATGCTCGCCGGGGTCGGTGGTCGCCGCGTCGCGATCGAGGTCGCCCCGGACGACCCGGCCGTGCTCGCCTACCGGCCGCGTGCCCGTGAGCTGCGCGGTGTCGTGCTCTCGCACGCGAACCTGGTCGCCAACGCCTTCCAGGGGCGGCTGTGGGTGCCGGACGTGCAGGCCGGTCGCGAACGGATCCTGGTCACCGACCCGCTGCACCTGACCGTCCCGCTCACCCTCGGGGTCCTCACCGGGATCCTGTCCGGCGCGACCCTCGTCCTCGTCCACCGGCCGGACGCGGCCGAGCTGACCGCCACCATCGAGCGCGACCGACCGACCCTGTGGCCGACCGGTCCGGAGCGGCTCGTGCAGCTGCTCGGGTCGGGGGAGCGGCGCCGCGACCTGTCGTCGCTGCGGGTGGTGGTGACCGGTGGCGCGCCGGTCGACCCGCAGGTCGCCGCCGACGTCGAACGGCGCACCGGCGGGGCCCGCGTGCGCGAGGGGTACGGCCTCGCCGAGGCGTCGCCGATGACCCACGCCCAGCCGGTCTACGGCCGGGTGGAGGACGGCTCCATCGGTCTGCCGGTCACCGACACGGTCGCGGTCGTGGTCGACCCGGACGACCTCGCCACCCCGGTCGCGGTGGGCGAGCCCGGCATGCTGCTCGTCGCCGGCCCCCAGGTCGCCGGCGGCTACTGGCGACGTGACGAGGCCACCGCCGCCGCCTTCCGGGAGGGGTGGCTGGTCACCGGCGACCTCGCCACCGTGGACGCGGCGGGGGTGTTCACCCTCGTGGGGCGCGCCGACGAGGTGGTGCGGCGCGACGGTGAGCTGGTCGCACCCCGCGCCGTCGAGGCGGTGCTGATCCGACACCCGAGCGTGGCCGCCGCGGCCGTCGTGACCGACGGGTCCGACGGGTCCGACGGGGGCGACGGGGGCGATCCGCTCCTGCTGGCGGCGGTGGTCGCCGCCCGGCGCAGCCGCGTCGACGTCGACACCCTGCGCGCCCACTGCCGTGCGCACCTGCCCGACGCGGCGGTCCCCGACCGGATCGAGGTGCGCGACGCGCTGCCGGAGACCATCATGGGCGAGGTCGACCGTCCGGCCCTGTGCCGTGACCTGACGGGGAGGTGAGCGACGTGCCAGCGGTCCGCATCCTGATCGTCGACAACTACGACTCGTTCACCTACAACCTCGCGCAGGAGCTCGGGGAGCTCGGCGCCGACGTCGAGGTGGTGCGCAACGACGCCTTCCGCGTGGAGGACGTCGTCGGCGACCTGCCCGACGGGGTGGTGATCTCGCCCGGGCCGGGCGACCCGTCCGATGCCGGGCTGTCCAACGACACCATCCGTGCGGTGGCGGGGACCCGTCCGCTGCTCGGGGTGTGCCTCGGGCACCAGTGCATCGGCGAGATCTACGGCGGTCACGTCGTGCGCGCCCCGGTGCTGGTGCACGGCAAGACCTCGCCGATCTACCACCGTGGTGACGGGGTCCTCGCCGACCTGCCGGTCCCGTTCGACGCGACCCGCTACCACTCGCTGGTGGTGGACCGTGCCACCGTGCCGCAGGTGCTGAAGGTGACCGCGGAGACCTCCGACGGGCTGATCATGGGCCTCCGGCACCGCGAGCTCGAGGTCGAGGGCGTCCAGTTCCACCCCGAATCGGTGCTCACCACCGTCGGGATGCGCCTGCTCGGCACCTTCGTGCGCCGCTGCGCCGACGCCCGGGACGTCCGCGACGGCGCTGCCGCCCCCGCCACGGCCTGATCCCTACCCGCCCCGGAGCGCCGCGATGGCGTCCTGGACGGTCTCGACCCCGATGACCTCGAGGTCGTCCGGCGCCGCGCGCCGCGCCGCCTCGAGCTGCTCGGCCGGGACGAGCACCACGTCGGCGCCGTAGGCCGCCGCGGACCGCACCTTCTCCGGCACGCCGCCGACCTGGCCGACCCGGCCGCTGGCGGCCACGCTGCCCGTCCCGACCACGGTCCGGCCCGCGATCAGGTCCTCGTCGCTGAGCAGGTCGTAGATCGTCAGCGCCGTCATCATCCCGGCCGACGGTCCCCCGATGCTGGTGTCACCGAGGGTCACCTCGAAGGGCAGGTCGAGCCCGACGGGGCGGGTCTCGGCGACGATCCCGAGGCCGACCTGCTCGCCCCCGTCCTCGAGCGGGCGCAGCACGATGGTCGCGTCCCGTTCGGTGCCGCCGTGCTCGATGGTGACCGTCAGCTCGTCGCCGTCCTCGGCCGCACGGGTGCGGGCCTGGAGGACGGCGGCGTCGGTGAGCGGCTGCCCGTCGAGGGCGACGATGCGGTCGCCCGGCGCGAAGGTGCCGTCGGCCGGGCTGCCGGCGAGGACGTCCACCACCCGGACCTCGGTCCGGACGTCCACGTCGACGCCGGCGGCGCGGGCACCGACCGCCGTGGCGACCTGGAAGGTGCGCGCGAACGACTCGCGCTGCGCGGCGAAGAACTCGGGGGTGAGGCCCTCCGGTGCCAGCTGGGAGGACGGGGTCAGCTCCCGGGCGGGATCGAGCAGCACCCGCGCGGCGGTCCACACGGTCGCGTCCCGCAGGTAGACGGTCAGCAGGGCCGTCTCCCCCTCGATCTCGGTCACCTCGGTACCGGTGACCTCGATCAGGGGCGGGATGGCGGTCGGCTGCCCCGGTGCGTACTCGACCCAGGGCAACGGGACCAGGACGACGGCGAGGACGATCGCCGCCACGGACAGCGCGTAGACGAGGGTCCGGCCGACGCCCGCGCCCGCGGTGGGGTCCTCGGTGTCGCCGCCCGGGCCGGTGTCGGCACCCGGGCCGCCGTCGAGGTCGCTCACCGCGCCGCTCCGGTCGGTGCCGCCGGTGCGCGCCTGCGCGATCGCCCGTCGGGAGCGCCGAGCTCGCGCAGCGCCCGGGCGGTACGACGCTCGGAGAGCACGGCGACCGTGCGACCGTCGTGGACCACCCGGAAGCGGTCCTCGTCGCTGCGCAGGAACCGCTGGACCAGGGTCTCGAGGTCGGTCGTGGCGGTGACCGACGGCAGCGACGCGACCGGGCGGGCGAGGTCCCCGGCGGTCCGCACCGACCGGTCGGCGGGGTGCATCGCGCCGACGTCCGCCGGGTCGAGCCACGCGACCACCGGATCGCGGTCCTCGCCGGTCGCGGCGGCTGCGGTGGTGGGCACCTCGGCGTCGGGTGCGGTCACGAGGGCGTGGTCGCTCGGGGACGCGTCGGGGTCGAACAGGTCGAGGCGCAGGTCGGCGGGCACCACCAGCGGTCCGGGACCGAGCACGTCGGCGACGGTCCGGCCGGCGTACAGCGCCTGCATCTGGCCGCGCCGCAGCTCGCTGCGGGCGGCGGTGAACAGGAACACGCCGATCAGGACCCACCAGATGCCGCCGATGGCGGCCAGCTGCAGGCCGCGCTGGAACTCGAGCAGCCCGAAGACGACCAGCACCAGCCCGAAGGCCTGTCCGGCGCGGGCGGCGCCCCGCACCGCCCGGATGCGGTCCTTGGTCACCCACCACAGGCCGGCCCGGAGCACCCGCCCGCCGTCGAGGGGGGCGCCGGGCACGAGGTTGAACGCGGCCAGGAGCAGGTTGAGGTAGGCCAGCAGGCGGGCGACCTCCACCACCGGGGCGGCCAACGCCGGGGCGAGGCTGAGGTCGGCGATCAACCCGACGAGGCCGAACACGGCCGCGCAGACGAGGCTCGCGTACGGGCCGACGGCGGCGATGACGAACTCGTCGCGGGGACGCCTCGACTCGCTGTGCATCTCGGTCACCCCTCCGAACAGCAGCAGGGTGATGGCCACCACCTCGATGTCGCGGTGGAGGGCCTCGAGGGCGTGGGCGACCTCGTGGACCAGGATCGAGGCGAAGAACAGCAGGCTCGTGGCGGTGGCCATGCCGACCGCCACCGTCGTGCCGTGGTCGGCGCGGAAGCGGGTGGACAGCAGCCAGACCAGCAGCACGGCGAGCAGCACCAGGGACGGGTCGAGACGGACCTCGACGCCCCGGATCCGAGCGACGCGGATGGCACGGTTCATGCCGGGACGGTATCCCGTGCCCTCCCCATCTCCGCACGCGCTCCCTTACGGCCGGCTGCCCGGCCGTCGGTGGTTGTCGCCCTTCCGGCCACCCCGGGGCGTGGTTAGGGTCGGACCCATGATCCTCGATGACGCTCGCATCCGTGACCTGCTCGCCTTCGACGACGAGAGCGGGGTGCTCTCCTTCTACGTGGGGATCACGCCCGACCGCGCCGCCGATCCCCAACCGACCGCGCCGCTGGAGCTCCGCAGCCGCATCAAGGCGCTGAAGGCCGACCTCGAGGGCCGGGACCCCGACCTGGCCAAGAAGGTCGCCAGCCGTCTGGACGCGCTCGGCCCGGAGCTCGACCGCCTGGTCGACCCGCACGCGCACGGCCGTGGCCGTGCGCTGTTCGCCGGGGTCGACAGCGGCCGGGTGGAGACCGTGTCGCTGCAGCTGCCGTTCGACGACCGGGTCGTCCACCACGACGGGGTCTACATCCGCCCGCTGGTGGCGGCCCACGACGAGGGGCGCGCGGCCGGGATCGTGAACGTCACCCGTGAGACCGCCCGTGTCCTGTCGTGGTCCATCGGTGAGGTCGAGGAGCTGGCGACCAGCCGCTTCGAGGTCGAGGACGACGTGATGGCGCGCGGCAAGAGCGCCCCGGTGGCCAAGCACGCCGGCTACAGCGGCACGGGCCGTCAGGACCGCGACGACTTCGAGGCGCGTCTCGACGACAACCTCTACCGCTGGGCGCGTGACGTCGTGGCCGAGGCCACCGACCTGATCACCCGTCACGGGTGGGACCGCGTCGTGGTGGCGGGCAACCCGAAGCTGCGTGAGGACATCGCGCAGATGGTCCGTGAGGCGGACACCAAGGGCGTGCGCGTCCTGGTCGCCGACGACACCTTCGAGACGACCGCACCGCACGTGGTCGCCGAACGGGTGTGGCCGCTGTTGCGCTCGGTGCACCGCCAGCGCGAGGCCGACCTGGTCGACGAGGCCATCGAACGCGGTCTCGGTGGCAACCACGGTGCGGTGGGGCTGCGCAAGGTCTGCGAGGCCCTCAACGAGGGCCGGGTGATGCACCTGGTGTACGTCTCCGACCTGCAGGTCGAGGGGTTCGTGTCCAGCGAGGACACCCTCCACCCGCGGGTCGAGGGTGCGGTCGCCGCCAGCGACCAGCTCACGCTGCGCAAGGAACCGCTGTTCGTGGAGCGCATGGTGGAGAAGGCCATCGCCACCAGCGCCGAGGTCACCCCCGTGGACGAGGGCGCCGCTGGCCCCCTCCAGGTGCACGAGGGCGTGGGCGCGCTCCTGCGCTGGTGAATCGCTAGGTTCGACCGTCCACCCTCCTCCTCCAGCCGAGGGAGGTACCGGGACGTGGTGACCAGCACGCCGCAGGACCTACGCGCTGCTGCCGACGAGATCCTCGAGCTCCACGAGTCGGGGGACATCGAGGCGGCCATCGCCGCGTGCGGTGCGTTGCTGGCGCGGATCGACGGCGCCGACCTCGATGATCCGGTCGTGCGGGAGTCGGCGTTCACCGCCCGCTTCGAGGCAGCAGCCCTCCACGCCGAGGTCGGGGACTTCGAGGCAGCGGCCGCGGACAACCTCGCCGCCGCGGACGAGCTGCCGTTCGATCGGGACGACCCCGACCAGGTCCACGAGCTCGCGCTGCTGCTGCTGAACGCGGGGGCGAGCTTCGACGCTGCCGGGGACCCGGACCGAGCCCTGGCGACCTACGACCGGCTGGTCGACGAGCTCGGGGGCGCGAGCGACCCGGTGACCGCCGAGTACGTGGTCCGGGGGCGGGTCAACCGCGCCGTCTGTCTGCTCACCCTGGGCCGCCACGACGACGCGGTCGCGGCGGCGGGCGGTCTGGCGGCGGAGCTCGACAGCGTCGATCCGTTCCAGGCCGAGCAGCTCGGCATGGCGCGGCGCATCCGCGCGGCGGCGCTGCGTGCGCTCGACCGCACCGAGGAGGCCGTGGTCGCCCTCGCCGAGGCGGAGATCCTCGCCGCCGTCGCGGCGGCCGGGGCGCGGACGCAGGCCGCGGCCGCGCAGGGGGAGCGGGCCGAGCTGCTCGCCGAGCTCGGTCGACCCGAGGAGGCGATCGCGGTGCTCGACGCCACGGTGAGCCGGTTCGCCGACGATCCGGAGGTCGCGCCGGTGGTCGCCGACCTGCGGCGCGCGGAAGCCGATCTGCTCGAGGCGACCGGTCACCCCGAACGGGCGGCGTCGTTGCGGGGTGGGTAGGCCACCGACGCTCCCGTCGCGGCCCGATACGGTCACGCGGCACGTACCCCGGTGGGTGCGACCCGGATCGCGTGACGAGGCGGAGTGACGTGACCAGTTCGGTGATCGGCCGGCGCAGTCG